>JBKJSO010000323.1:0-7181 GCA_046595835.1 Acidimicrobiales bacterium
CTGGCCGATCATCGAGGAGGCAGCCAGCATGGGGCTCTACTCCCTCGACTTCGTCGCCAACGCGTTCACCGACCCGTCCGGCGTCCTGACGCCGCGTTCGGCGTGACCGAGCCGGACGCCGGCTCCGACGTGAGCTCCCTTCGAAGCCGGGCGGTCTTCGAGGCTTCCCGCCCCGCCGTGGGCGCTCAAGCCGTTGGCATCGCGAGGGCCGCCTACGAGTACGCGCTGGACTACGCCAAGGAGCGCAAGCAGTTCGGTAGAGCGATCATCGAGAACCAAGCCGTCGCCTTCACGTTGGCGGACATGAAGACACGCACTGACGCCGCCCGCTGCTCGTCTGGCGAGCGGGCTGGATGGCAGCGGCCGGCAAGACGTTCGAGGCTGGCGAGGGCTCGATGTCGAAGCTCTACGCGGGAGAGAACGCTGTCTGGGTGACCGACCAGGCGATCCAAATCCTCGGTGGTTACGGCTACATGCGTGATTGCCCGCTTGAGCGCTGGCACCGCGACGCCAAGATCTTCACCCTCTTCGAGGGGACTTCAGAGATCCAGAGGTTGTCCATCGCCCGAGCCATCTCGGGAGTGCGCATCCGATGACGAAACCCGAATCTACGGAGGCGCTGACCTCGCGAACGGAGAGAACCATGGAGCTGGGAATGGTCGGCCTGGGGCGGATGGGTGCGAACCTTGTCCGCCGGTTGCAGGCTGGTGGTCATGACTGTGTGGTCTTCGACGTCGAACCCGACGCCGTCGAAGCGTTGGAGAACGAGGGCGCGACCGGCTCCTCCTCCATCGCTGACCTAGTGAGCAAGCTGTCGGCACCCAGAGCGGTGTGGCTGATGGTGCCCGCCGGCGAGATCACGGCAAAGACGGTCCGTGACCTCGCCGAGAACCTCGAGGAAGGCGACGTGATCATCGACGGCGGCAACTCGTACTACCGAGACGACATCGCCCGCGCCGAGTCTGTCCGGGCCAAGGGCATCCACTACGTCGACGTCGGCACGAGCGGCGGGGTGTGGGGACTCGAGCGCGGCTACTGCTTGATGATCGGCGGCGAGGCCGAAGTGGTCGAGACCCTGCAACCGATCTTCGCGGCCATCGCCCCTGGGGTGGGAGCGGCCGAGCGGACCCCGGGGCGCACCGGGGAACCGAGTCGGGCCGAGCAGGGCTATCTCCACTGCGGCCCGAACGGGGCGGGGCACTTCGTGAAGATGGTCCACAACGGCATCGAGTACGGAGCGATGGCCGCCTACGCCGAGGGCCTCAACATCTTGAAGAACGCCAACGCCGGGGCAACCAAACGCGAGGCCGACGCCGAGACCGCCCCGATGGAGAACCCGGAGTTCTACCGCTACGACCTCGACCTCGCGGACGTGACCGAGGTGTGGCGGCGAGGCAGCGTCATCGCCTCATGGCTGCTTGACCTGACCGCCCAGGCCTTCGTCGAGACCCCCGACCTCTCGGACTTCTCGGGGAGGGTGTCGGACTCCGGGGAGGGCCGGTGGACAGCGATCGCGGCGATCGAAGAAGGCGTGCCGTCGCCGGTGCTCACCGCGGCGCTGTCTGCGCGGTTCGGTTCCCGGGACCTCGACCACTTCGCCAACCAGGTGCTCTCGGCCATGCGCAAGGGCTTCGGTGGGCACGACGAGAGGCCGGCGGCGTGACCTCTGTGACTTCGAAATACGTCGCCCTCCTCTTTGACATCGACGGCACGCTGATCATCAGCGGAGGGGCCGGCGCCGCCTCGTGGAGGATGGCCTTCGACGAGCTCTACGGGATCCCGGCGGACATCGGAGAGTTCACTGACAACGGCATGACCGACCCCGACGTCGGACGCCAGACGTTCGTGGCGGTGCTGCACCGTCAGCCGAGCCGAGCCGAGTTCGCCAAGCTGCTGGAGCGTCGGCTGCACTACCTCTTCCAGACCGTGGCCGATGCAGAGGGCTACCGCATCCTCGACGGGGTCGAGGAACTCCTGCCCCGGCTTCTCGAGGATGGCTACCTCCTCGGGATCGTGACCGGCAACGTCGAGGCGGCGGCCCACATCAAGCTGCACCGGGCCAGGCTCAACCGCTTCTTCTCCTTCGGAGGATACGGCTCCGATGCGACCGACCGCGGCGAGCTCACGAAGATCGCACTCTCGCGGGCCAGCCTCGTCTACGGCGAAGCGGTCGGCCCGGACCAGTGCCTCGTCGTCGGTGACACCCCTCATGATGTCGAAGGAGCGCATGCAGCAGGCATCAAGTGCGTGGGCGTGGCCAGCCACAACTTCGATGCCAAACAGCTCGAGGCGGGCGGCGCCGACTTCGTCATCGCGTCGCTCGACGAGGGGCTGCCGCTATGAGTCGCACGGTGACCGACACCGCCACCGCCGTGGTCCCAGGCGACCACTCTCGTCATCGGCCCGCCCAGTGACGGGCGACAGCGGTTGGGGCGGAGCCCCGGCCGACGCATTCGTGTTCTTCGGTGCGACAGGAGATCTCGCGCACAAGATGATCTTTCCTGCGCTCTACCAGATGGTGAAGCGGGGAACCCTGAACGTCCCGGTGATCGGGGTGGCATCGGCGGGGTGGAATCTGGCGCAGCTTCGTGATCGGGCACGCGACAGCGTCGTGGCGACCGAAGCGGGCATCGACGACAACGACGCCCTCGAACGGCTGCTCTCACTCTTGTCGTACGTCGGCGGCGACTACGGCGATCCCGGTACCTTCACCGAGCTGCGAGGGCTTCTCGGCTACGCCGTCCGTCCAGCGCACTACCTCGCTGTTCCGCCGCAGCTGTTCGAAACAGTGATCCAGGGCCTCGTCACGGCCGAGCTGAACCGCGACGCACGCGTCATCGTGGAGAAACCCTTCGGGCGCGATCTCGCGTCAGCGCGCGAACTCAATCGCATCGTGCGATCCGCGTTCCCGGAACCCGCGATCTTCCGCATCGACCACTTCCTTGGCAAGGAGGAGATCATGAACCTCCTCTACTTCCGTTTCGCCAACTCGTTCCTCGAACCGATCTGGAATCGGAACTACGTCGCCGGTGTACAGATCACCCTGGCCGAGCAGTTCGGTGTGCAGGGTCGGGGCGGCTTCTACGAGACCGCGGGCTGCTTACGAGACGTGATCGAGAACCACCTGTTTCAGGTCGTCGCGCTACTCGCGATGGAACCCCCCTCATATGAGGGCACGGACGCGGTGCAAACCGAGAAGTTCAACGTGTTCAAAGCGATGCGACCCCTGAGCACCCAAGACGTGGTCCGAGGCCAGTTCACCGGGTACCGCGACGAGACCGGCGTGGCGAAGGACTCCGACGTGGAAACCTTCTGCGCCCTTCGCCTGTCGATCGACTCGTGGCGCTGGGCGGGCGTTCCGTGGTACCTGCGGTCGGGGAAGTGCATGGCCGAAACCGTCGCGGAGGTGCTCGTCGAGCTGAAAGCGCCGCCACAGCTCCTGTTCGCCGACTCCGCACCCGCGGACGGCCGAGCCAACTATCTGCGCTTCCAGATCTCGCCGAACCCGGTGATCGCCCTCGCTGCCCGCGTCAAGCGCGCCGGCGATGACTTCGTCGGCGATCAGCGCGAACTCTCGCTGCTCAACGCACAGCCAACCGAAGAACAGCCCTACGAGCGCCTACTCGGCGACGCCCTCGCGGGCGACGGATCGCTGTTCAGCCGTCAAAACACCATCGAAGCCGCCTGGGCCGTCGTCGACCCCGTGCTCACAACCCACGACCAAGCCCACTCCTACGAGCCAGGCAGCTGGGGCCCGAAGGAAGCAGACGCGCTCATCGCCCCCCACGGGCGCTGGCACAACCCCAGACCCGACCCCACGCCCTCCTCGCTCTGACCCGACACGAGTGGGAACCGCCAGGCGAGTGGCGGTCGTGGCTGGGGCCAACGCGGGACCTCGAGCACCCGGCCGGTCCTGCTGGTAGGCGGCCACACGCGGGGCCTCACCGAGGACGCACTGCCGGTGCTCGATGAGATCGCTCACGTCCATTCGAGGCGCACCCCACTCACGGGGCACGTCGCCGGGCATCGTGTCGCCCGGCAGCGACGTGGTCGCCGGCCCGCTCTATGACGCAGAGGGGATCGTCATCGCAAACTGCGACGTTCGCGGGGCGCTGCACGCCAAGCGCTACTCCGACGTCGTCGGTCACTACAGCCGAGCCGACCTGCTCGCGCCGAGCCACCCAACCCTCCCGTCCTGACCGCGCACCACCACGCGTAACCCTCCCAATCGGCGGCCGTCCCCGAACCGGTGGGGGACACACCTAACGGCCGCACCGAACACCACGCCTCCGCCGCGGTCACTCGCAGAAGAACGGCGCGTAGGTGAGCGCCCGCGACCAGCGTTCTTGAATGGTCGGCCCTCTACGCTTCCCGCACAGTCCACGGAGGGGAAGCTGCGTCACCATGACCGCCCTGTTGCTTGGCTACGAGGACCTCGAGCGGGCGCGTTGGTTCTATGTCGATGCACTTGGTTTCGAGGAAGAGCACCAGATCCGGACCGCTGAGGGTCAGCTGACCCGCTCTCACGTTCGACTCGGCGACACCGTCGTCATGATCGACCGCCCCGGGGCGCACAACGTGATGAGCCCGCGCATCGCTGGAGGCGTCACGCACCTGATCGTCATCACGGTGGGGGACGTGGACGCTCATCACGCACGCGCCGCGGCGGCCGGGGCGCAGATTCTCGTGCCTCCTTCGGATCGTCCGTGGGGACGCGACTACGAGCTTGTCGATCCCGAGGGTTACGTCTTCTCCTTCTTCTCGTAGCCATCCGTATCCAAAGAGGGCCGGCCCGCTCTCGTCGGTCCGAGCTACAGGCTCCGAAAGTAGGGCTTGCCCCTCGGTCGCTCCGGCAGCGACGAAGATGGAAGGCATGTTGGTCGTTCTCAGCGGGCTTCCTGGGTCCGGCAAGAGCGCGCTCGCTGATGAACTCGGCCGGCGGCTCCCTGCGACGGTCTTGTCGGTCGACCCGATCGAAGCAGCGATCTGGCGATGCGGCATCACACCTTCGTTCGAGACTGGAGTTGCCGCATACGAGGTGGCCACGGTGCTCGCTGAGCACCAGCTCGGACTTGGGTTGTCGGTGATCGCCGATGCGGTCAACTCATTGGAGGTGGCTCGAGAGATGTGGCGCCGAGCCGCGCACAACGCCGTCGTACCAGCGCGCGTGGTCAACATCGTGTGCAGCGACGCCGAGGTGCACCGAAGGCGCCTCCTCAACCGAGTTCGCGCAATTGACGGGTTCCCCGAGCCGACGTGGGACGACGTGCTCGCTCGCCAAGACGAGTGGGAGGAGTGGCGGGAAGACCACCTTGTCGTCGACAGCCTCGAGCCCATGGGCGCCAACGTGGAACGCGCCCTCGCCTACGTCACGCTCTGAGCCTCGGGCCGGCGTTGCGGGACCTTGACGAGGGTCCGTCGGCCTAGGGTCGTGATCGTGAGGGTGTTCCTGTTGGGAGGAACGGGCGCGATCGGCAGCCATGCCCTGCTGGCGCTCGCTGCCGCAGGCCACGAGGTGTCAGCGCTGGTGAGGACGCCGGAGAAGGCCGCAGCCGCAAAGGCGCAAGGAGCGGACCCGGTGGTGGTGTCCATGTTCGACCGGACGGCGCTCACGGAAGCCTTCCGCGACCACGACGCGGTGGTGAATCTGGCCACGTCGATGCCTTCGACGGCGACCTTCATGTTCCGGCGAGCCTGGAGACCCACCGAACGGGTCCGCATCGATGGATCGGCTGCGGTGGTCGATGCGGCGCTGGCCGCAGGTGTCCTCCGTCTCGTTCAGGAGTCGGTCAGCATGGTGTATCCGGATCGAGGCGACGAGTGGATCGATGAGGACGTCGAACCGGACCCCTACCCCAACTCACGGGGCAACCTGGGAGCCGAGGCGAGCGCGAGACGCTTCGGCGAGGCAGGGGGCAACAGTATCGTGCTCCGGCTGGGCCTGTTCTACGGCCCAGGTGTGCGACACAGCGAGCAGTTCCTTGCCATGGCTCGGTACCACCTGATGCCTCTCATCGGACATCCTGAGTCGTACCTCTCGTCGATCCACATGGTGGACGGCGGATCCGCGGTCGCCGCCGCTCTGCATGTTCCGGCCGGCACGTACAACGTTGTGGACGACGAGCCGCTCACCAAGCGCGAGTACGCGAAGGCGCTGGCCGTCGCAGCTGGCAAGCGGCCCTGGGTGCGTGGCCCAGGTCGCCTGGCCTTCGTGTTCGGCGACCGGATGACGTCGTTGACACGATCGATGCGCGTCAGCAACCGACGGTTCCGCGAAGCCGGCGGATGGCAGCCGCGCTACCCCAGCGCACGCGAAGGGTGGATCGCGACCGTCGAGAGGACTTAAGCGAGGGCTCGGAGACTGTCGCGCCTTGCCGGCGAAGGGCGCTCCTAACGGCCGCTCCGAACACCGTCCCCTCCCGGCCAGCCTTGACCAGCTATCGGCGCGTCTTCGTCGGTCTCTGTTCGGCTCGCAGGGTCACAGCGCTCGGCGAAGTCAGTCGTGGCGTGTGGGCCCTGCGGTCTCGGCGACAGGGGCACCGATGCTCGCTTGGAGACCTCTGATCTCGGCAGCGTCGCGTTCGCAGAGGTCGCAGATGAACAGGTGTCGGTCCGGGCCTGGCGTCCCCGTTGATCGAACCAACCCGCAGAAGGAGCACCTCGATGCTACGTCTGTCACGACACCAGCCTCGCGCACGAACCGCGACGAGACGATCCTGGTCGCCCCGGGTGTTTCGGATCCGGGAACGCGTTTATCGATGAGCGCTACTAATTCAGCCGCACCGAGCTCGGGTTGCTCCTGGCCTCCTGGGCATCGAGTTGGACGAAGGAGCTGGCCGTTGTCGACAGGGCGGTCGTGTCGGGCAAGTATGGGGACGCGCGAGGCGCCGATGCGCAACCCGCACTCGTGATGCCTTGCGTTGCCGGCAAGGACGAATTGACGTAGCCGCGAACGTAGCCAGGCGAGGGATCGCCGGTGGGCGCGGACGTCGGAGTACGCCTCGTCCTCAGACGAAACGAGGTGGCACACGATGGACGACTGAGCCCCTGCTGACCTGCGGAAACGCTGCGATACGACTCGGCACAGCCGGGCGCGGATCGACACGACGTAGGATTCCCCGGACGACCTCAATTCTGCTTTGCAAGCAGGGGGTCGTGGGTTCGAGTCCCATCGTCTCCAC
>JBKJSO010000350.1:0-8008 GCA_046595835.1 Acidimicrobiales bacterium
ACCAACCCCAAGAAGGCCGGCACTGACGTGGACGGCATCCCCGTCTACGCCACCGTGGCCGAGGCCGTGGAGGCCACGGGTGCCACGGCATCGTGCATCTTCATCCCGGCCCCTGGCGTGAAGGACGCCGTGATGGAGGCGGCCGAGGGCGGCGTGACGTTCATCGTGGCCATCACCGAGGGCGTGCCCGCCCAGGACGAGGCCTGGTTCTTCAACAAGCTCAAGCGCGACTTCCCTGATGTGCAGCTGCTCGGCCCCAACTGCCCCGGCATCATCAGCCCCGGCAAGTGCAACATCGGCATCACCGCCGGTCACATCGCTAAGGCGCCGGTGAGCGGTCGACCCAACGTGGGCATCGTGAGCCGCTCCGGCACGCTCACCTACCAGGCCCTCTACGAGCTCAAGCTCAACGACATCGGCGTCACCACCTGCGTGGGGATCGGCGGCGACCCCGTTCCCGGTACCAGCTTCATCGACTGCCTGGAGGCCTTCGAGGCCGACCCTGATACCAAGGCCGTCATGATGATCGGCGAGATCGGCGGGTCTGCCGAGGAAGAGGCGGCCGCGTTCATCGCCGACAAGATGACCAAGCCGGTCGTGTCCTACATCGCTGGTGTCACGGCTCCTCCCGGCAAGAAGATGGGCCACGCCGGCGCCATCGTGTCGGGCGGTAAGGGCACGGCGGCGGCCAAGCAGGAGGCGCTGCAGGAGGCTGGCGTCAAGGTGGGCCAGAACCCCACCGAGGCCGGCATCCTCATGGTCGAGGTCGTCAACAGCCTGTAGGCGTCACCGCTGGTCACGTCCTGCGGCGCGGGCGCGGCGGGCCATGCCAACCTGATCAGGATGTTTGGTCGAACCCGATCGATGCTGATCGCAGCCGTGGTCCTGCTCCTGCTGGGCGGCGGCGTGGCGGTGGTGCGGTACTCCGACGGGACGCCCTCCAGTTCAGCCCCGACCACGACGGCTCGACCAACCACGACCTCGACGCCAACCACGACCGCCACGTCGACCACCGCGCCGTCGACGACGGCCACGATCCCCCCGATCCCGTGGCCGGCGCTCGCCGCCGATGGTGTGCCCCGAGCCGTGACGACCACCACCGGCGTCGTGCTGGCGGTGCTGTCGGATGCCGGTGGTGGGCGGTTCGTCGCGCGGTCACCGTGCGGGAACCGCGTGACGGTGTTCGGGGCGCCCCTGTCGGGGGCGACCGTGGTGCTCGACCCGGGGCACGGAGGAAACGAGCCCGGCGCGGTCGGCCCCGGCGGCGCCACGGAGAAGGACGTCAACCTGGCCGTCGCCCTCGAGACCAAGCGCCAGCTCGAGGCCCAAGGCGCCACGGTGGTCCTCACGCGCACCGGTGACTACCGGGTCACGTTGGCCAGTCGCACCGCCATCGCCAGGGCTCTGCACCCCACGTTGTTCATCTCGATCCATCACAACGCCGAGCCCGACGAGCACCGCGCCACGCCCGGAGCGGAGACGTACCGCCAGATCGGCTCGGCGGCGTCGAAGCGCGCCTCGGGGTTGATCTACGAGGAGATCTTCGCGGCCTTCTCCGCCTACAAGATCGACTGGACGACAGACCGCGACGCCGGTGCCAAGTATCGGCCACGAGCCGACGGCACCGATTACTACGGCATCCTCCACGGCGCGGCCGGGATCCCGACCGTGCTCTCCGAGGCGGCGTTCATCTCCAACCCGCCGGAGGAGGCGCTGCTCGTCGACCCCGTCTTCCAGGCTGTCGAGGCGAGCGCGTTCACCCGCGCCGTGATCCGCTACGTCACGACCGCGGATCCCGGGTCTGGCTTCGTCGAGCCGTACCCGCGCACCGAGCCCGCCGGCTCAGGCGGCGGCGCCACCGGCTGCGTCGACCCACCCCTGGGCTGAGGCCGGCGTCCGGTGGGTGGTTGGTGGTGTCGTGTCACGGAATCGGGGTCGCTGTCCCCGTTCTCGTGACAGCGGGAGCCCTCCCTGACGTCAAAAGGACGGCGGGGGCGGCGGTGGTGGGGTGGGCGGGTCGTCCGTAGGCGGGGCCCACTGGGCTTGCTCACCTTCGGGCGACGACGACTCGGCCGCGCCCGACGCAAACGCGGGGACTGGCGCGGTCCCAAAGGAGGTCACTGCCATCTCGTCGGGTTCGCCGAGCGCAAGGGAGATCCCGTGGCCCGCTGCCACCAGGCCGATGCCGGCGGCCATGAAGAGCATCCCGCCCACGGTGGCATCGTCGGTCATGTCGCCGAGGAACACGCCCGCCCCGATTGCGGTGGCGGCGCCGCCCAGCCAGGCCGTGACCCGCCGACCGGCCGACGCCCCGTGCCAAGCGAGGCCGGCGCCGATGACCAGCGCGAGCAGCCCGGTCCCGGCCTGCTGGAGGTCGTCAGCCATCAAGAGGGTGCCCGCGAACAACGTGGGGAGGGTGGCCAGCGCGAAGGGTGTCGCCACGCCGTGGTGGCCTCGCTTGTCGAGCCAGCGGCCGGCGACGAGATACGCGAGACCGAGCCCCAGCGAGACCAGGCCGAGGGTCGTCGGGTCGGGCACATGGAACGACGGACCGTTGACACGGCTGTCGAAGCTGCTGCCACCAATCGCCCCGGTCGAGTCGCCGAAGCTCGTCGACGACGACGAGCGGAAGCCGCCGAGGAACCCGAACGGCGCCTCGAACACGTGCTCGGTGAGCTGGAGGATCGTGAGCCAGAAGCCGAGGAGGCCGGCCCCGAGGAAGAAGGGCCGTCCGCGTCCGGGGCCGACGGCGTAGGCCCCGAGCCACGCCACCGTAGACACGATCAGGATCCCGTTGGTGGAGTACGGCGGGAAGCCGCCTTGGTCGAACGTGACGAAGAAGACGAGCGGCGGCACGCCCAGCACCGCGGCCGCGGTGCCCGCCGCAGCCAGCGGACCTTGCCGCACCGCGGTGAGGGTGACGAGGCCGGCCGCCACGATCAGGGCGGACAGCACGATGCCGGGCACCCGGTTGAAGTCGCCGTCCGAGGCGCCAGCGTCTCCAGCGATCACGAGCGCTCCGAGGACGGCAAGGGCGCAGCCGGCACCGGCGATGGCGATCGAGGCCCGCGGCTCAGCCCGCCGGCTCCCGCGGGCGCCAAGCGAATCGAGGAACGATGCGGTCGGGACGACCTCGATGGGTTCGGTCATAGCTGAGACGGTACGGCGAGGTCCCGGGCTGATCGGGGACCTGGGACGCGACGATGCCCCGGCCGGGGCCGGGGCATCATCAGCGAGCGGTCAGGCTCAGTGCGGTCAGCGCACCGTCAGAACGGGGCCGAACCCGAGCCGCCGCTGGCCGGGGAGCCGTCGGCGTCTTCCTTGAACTTGAGGAACCCGCCGGCGGCCAGCCCGAGGGCTGCCAATGCGGCGAGGAACAGGCCAAAGGATCGCTTCACGATCGAGGAAGGGTCCTCGCCGATCAGCAGCTTGAGGACGACGAGGAGTGCAGCAAGGCCGCCGGCGCCCAGGAAGGCCTGGCCCCAGGGGATGGGGAGATCGGGGAGCTTCACGTCGAAGAGCTTGTTGGCGATCACGACGCCGGCGGCGATGAGGCCCAGCAGCATGGGCAGGGTCGCCCAGAAGAACCCGACGTCCCCCCCGCTGGCCGAGACCGATCCGCCCAAGGGCCCGAAGTCGACCTTGAACCAGGGCAGGAAGTAGGCGATGAACAGGACGAGTCCCGATCCCGCGATGATCTTGTCGCTTGTCGTGAGCTTGTTCAGGTCCACGGACCGCCTCCAGAGCTGGATGTTGGGAGCGCCTCGACGGTAACGCACGACCATCCGCCCACGACGGACCATCGGGCCCGGAATTCCGCCACAGGAGCGGCTGATACCTTCGCCCTGTGCGCATCGCCGTCCTCGCCTCAGGCAGTGGGACCCTGCTGGAGGCCATCCTCGCTGACGGCATCCCCGTGTCGCTTGTGGTCGTCGATCGCCCTTCGCGCGCCCTTGAGGTGGCCGAGGCACGGGGCGTCGAGGCGAAGCTCGTCGAGCGAGCGAGCTACGGCGCCGACTTCGACCGGGTCGCCTACACGCGCGAGGTGGTGGAGGTGCTGCTGGGCGCCGACATCGACCTCGTGGTGATGGCCGGGTTCGGCACCGTGTTCGCGGAGCCGATCCACGAGGCCTTCGAGCACCGCATCCTGAATGCCCACCCCGCGCTGCTGCCCGCCTTCAAGGGTTGGCACGCCGTGCGCGCGGCGCTCGTCTACGGCGTGAAGGTCACCGGCTGCACGATCCACGTCGCCACGCTCGAGGTCGACGCGGGACCGATCCTGGCCCAGGAGGCCGTCCCTGTCCTCGATGACGACGACGAATCCTCCCTCCACGAGCGCATCAAGGCGGTCGAGCGCCGTCTCTATCCCGACACCATCCGGGCGGTCCTGGCCGACCCGACGATCCTCAAGAAGGAACCGCACCACTCATGAGGGCCCTGCTCTCCGTCTACGACAAGTCCGGCATCGTCGAGCTCGCCCGCGAGCTTCGGGGGATGGGGTGGGACCTCATCTCGAGCGGGGGCACGGCCGCCGCGCTGCGCGGGGCGAACCTCGCCGTCACCGATGTGGCCGAGCTCACCGGGTTTCCCGCCATCCTCGGCCATCGCGTGGTGACGCTCCACCCCAAGGTGCACGGCGGCATCCTCGCCGATCGCCGCAACCCCGACCACCAGGCCGACATGAGCACCTACGGGATCGACCCCATCGATCTCGTGGTGTCGAACCTCTACCCCTTCGGCGCCGACACGACGAGCTTTCAGCATGGCGCCACCCGCGCCGAGGAGCTCATCGACATCGGTGGTCCGGCGATGATCCGGGCTGCGGCCAAGAACTTCAAGGACGTCGGCATCCTCACCCAGCCGTCGGACTACCAGCTCGTGGTCGACGAGCTGAAGGACGGCGGCGTCCTCTCCGACGCCACCAAGCGGGCGCTCGCCCGCAAGGCGTTCGCCCACACCGCCGCCTACGACGCCGCGATCGTGTCGTGGTTCGACGACGTGGCCGGCGACCCGCTGCCGCCCACGTTGCACCTTGCCCTCGAGCGGGTGCAGGACCTCCGCTACGGGGAGAACCCCCACCAGACCGGCGCCCGCTATCGCTCGATCGGCACGACGTCATGGTGGGACGGCGTGGAGCAGCACGGCGGGATGGCGCTCAGCTACCTCAACCTCTTCGATGCCGACGCCGCCTGGGGCCTCGCCAACGACCTCGCCGCCACCACCGGCATGCCGGCCGTGGCGATCATCAAGCACGCCAACCCGTGCGGTGCCGCCGTAGCCGCCACGCTGGCCGACGCCTACCAGCGGGCCTTCGAGTGCGACGAGCGGTCCGCGTTCGGCGGGGTCGTCGCGCTCTCCCACCCGGTTGACGATGTGACGGTCGAGCGCATGGTGGCTGCTGCGCAGGCCGATGTCGTGATCGCCCCGGGCTACGCCCCCGGCGTCATCGACGCCCTCACCAAGAAGCGCAAGAACACGCGGCTGCTCACCGCCACCGCGCCGATCCCCGACGCCCATCAGATCCGCCAGCTCACGGGCTCGTGGCTCGTGCAGGACGCGCATCACTTCGCCGCCCCCAGGGCCGACTGGCGGGTCGTCACCAAGCGCCAGCCCACCGAGGCCGAGTGGGCCGACGCCGAGCTGGCCTGGCGCCTCGTCGGCTGGGTGAAGAGCAACTCCATCGTGCTCGTGAAGGACGGCGCGGCATGGGGCATCGGCGCTGGTCAGCAGAACCGCGTGGAGGCGGGCCAGATCGCCGCGGCCAAGGCGGCTGGCCGGGCTGCCGGTGGGGCGTGCGCCAGCGACGCCTTCTACCCCTTCCCCGACGGCATCGAGGCCGCCGCCGAAGCCGGCGTGGCCGTGGTGATCCAACCCGGCGGCAGTGTGAAGGACGACGCGATCATCGCCGTAGCCGACGAGCTCGGCCTCGCGATGGTCGTCACGGGTGAGCGGCACTTCTTGCACTAGTTCGTCCTCGGCCGCGATTCGTCCTCGGCCGCCTTTGGCGGCCTGCGGCGAGCTTGCTCGTGCTCGCCCTCGGCTCGCGCTGAGGGCTGGTCGCTACGGGTGGCGGAGCCACCCTTCGCGCTGTGGGGGGCTCCGGCGGAGCCTCTGCCCCCCACGCCCCCCGCCGGCGCTCGGCGCGTCCTTCGGCGTTCGACGGAGGGCATTGGGTCCTCCACCTAGAGTCGGTTCCATGAGCGCTGTGATGATGTTGGGGCAGCCTGTGGCGGACGCGGTGTTCGGTGACCTGGTGCCGCGGATCGCGGCCGTGCGGGCCGCTGGGCACACCCCGGGGCTGGCCACGCTGCTCATCGGTGACGACGAGCCGTCGGCCCGCTACGTGGGCATGAAGATGCGCAAAGCCGAGGAGCTCGGCTGCCACAGCCCTCACGTGCACCTGCCGCAGGACGCCTCCACCGCGGATGCCATCGACGCAGTGCTGCGCCTCAACGACGACCCTGCTGTTGACGCCATGCTCGTGCAGCACCCGGCGCCGCCGCAGATCGACTTCGATGCGGTGCTCATGGCCGTCGACCCCGACAAGGACGTCGACGGCTTGCACCCCACGAACGTGGGCCGCCTGGCCCTCGGCATCCCCGGTCCGGTGTCGTGCACCCCCGCCGGCATCGAGGCGATCCTGGCCCACTACGAGATCCCGGTCGCCGGGCGCCACGTGGTCGTGGTCGGGCGGGGCGTCACCATCGGTCGCCCGCTCAGCATCCTGCTCTCGCAAAAGCGCTCCACGGCAAACGCTGCCGTCACCGTGGTGCACACCGGTGTGCCCGACTGGGCCGACTACGCCCGCCGAGCCGACATCCTCGTGGCCGCCGCCGGCGTGCCTGGGATGATCCAGCCCGAGCACGTGCGCCCCGGGGGCGTCGTGGTGGGTGCAGGGGTGCGCTACGAGGGCCGAACGCTGCTGCCCGATGTCGACGAAGCGTGCGAGGAGGTCGCAGGCTGGATCACGCCGCGCGTCGGAGGTGTCGGCCCCACCACGATCGCCATGCTCTTCCGCAACCTCGTCGAGGCGGCCGAGCGGCGCATCGGGCACGCCTGACGTGGCCGGAGCGCTCGACCGACTGCCGGCCATCGGCATCCCCGGCCACAAGCCGTCGGGCCTGGGCTCGGACGCCCATCCGATGCGCGTCATGACCCGACGAGCTGCGGGCCTCCACCCGGGCGGCTGGGACGACGGCGCCAGGGCAGAGGTGGCGGCCTTCTTCGACGGCCTCGCCCCCGAGTGGCACACCCGCACGTCGCCCGAGCGGGATGCCGTCGTGGCGGATGCGCTGGCCCGCGGGCTGCCGGACGTCCTGCTGGCGGCCGACGTCTGCGTTGAGCTCGGCAGCGGCATCGGCGCCTACACACCGATGCTGGCCGAGCGCTGGCGGCGGGTGCTGTCGGTGGAGGTCTCCATCGAGATGCTGTTGCTCGCGCCGTCCAGTCCCGGGTTCCGGACGCTGGCCGACGGTGCCGCCCTGCCCCTGGCCGATGGGGCGGCCGACGCAGTCGTGCTCGTCAACTGCTTCTTGTTCCCCGAGGAGGTCGATCGGGTCCTCGCTCCCCAGGGGGTGGTGCTGTGGGTGAACAGCAGCGGCGGTGAGACGCCGATCCACCTCCCGCCTGACGACGTCGTCGGGTCTCTGCCCGGAGCCTGGACTGGCGTGCACAGCAGCGCCGGGGCCGGGATCTGGGCCGTCGTGCACCGGGCCGAGCCGTGACGAGACAACGGGCCGATCGGGCCTGGCTCCCGCTCCGGCTGCAGGCGTAGCGTGATCACCCCATGAGCCGCATCGCCGACCTCCTCGACGCCGGTCCGACGCTGTCCTTCGAGCTCTTCCCCCCGAAGACCGACGAAGCGGAGCGCTCGCTCGAGAAGTGCGTCGTGGAGCTGGCCGAGCTGCGCCCGTCGTTCGTGTCGGTCACCTACGGGGCCCTCGGAAGCACCCGGGAGCGCACGCGAGACGTCGTCGTGCGCATCAACCACGAGCAAGCCTTTCCGGCC
>JBKJSO010000217.1:0-6159 GCA_046595835.1 Acidimicrobiales bacterium
CCGAAGTGATCGCCAAGGACGGCGACTACGGCGCCAAGCTCGACAAGGCCGGCGACCTCTTCCTGGAGGGTGTCTCGGCTCGGACGCTCGCCCGTCGCATCATGTGATCGGCCGGCATCCCGAGCCGCCGAACCCGCGACGGTCTGGCCATAGATGCGTGGCCGTTCCGTCGCGGGTTCGCGATGCGGGGCTGGGGTCAGGTGGCGGCGAGGAGGGTGGCGGCGCGGTGGGCGAGCGCGGCGAGCGTGAGGGTGGGGTTGTAGCCCGCGGCGGTGACGAAGACGGACGAGTCGCACACGAGAACGTTGTCGACATCCCAGAGCCGCTGCTCCGGTGACACCACCGAGGTGGCCGGATCCGTACCCATGCGAGCGGTGCCCAGCACGTGCCGGCTGGCCGGGGCGATGCCGAGGGGGCTGGAGGTGGCGTGGAGGTCGATGTCGTCTTGCGGGGGCGACGTGGCGGTGAAGGCCACCTCGGCGCCGGCGTCCATCATGAGCGCTTCGTGCAACGGGCCCGCGTAGGCGGACGCGGCCAGCTCGTGGCGGTGGGGCGCGTAGGTGACGCGGCCAGCCGGCATGCCCCAGGCATCGGTGACCGACGGATCGAGGTCGATCCTGTTCTGGGCCTGGGGCAGGTCCTCCCCCTGCATCGTGAACACCCAGAGCCGGCGGCGCAGCGCGCTATCGGCCATCGACGTGAGGTGCGCCTCGCCCCTCGGGTAGGTGGCGGCCTCGTCGATCGGGCCAGGCCCGGCGCCGTGCTCGACAACCCCGCCCCGCAGCCACGGGAGCCCGGCCGCCTTGGCCGCAGCCCGAAGCTCGGGCGTGTCGATCATGAGGTCGTCGTGGAGGTGGGTGACGCTGCGGCCCCGCTCGCCGCCCGTGTTGCGTCCGAAGATGCCGACCGTGAACGTCTGGAAGTGGTAGGTCAGGTAGCGGCCCACGAGATCGCCGCCGAGGCCGTTGCGGAGCAGGAGCCTCGGTGTCTCGAACGCACCGCAGGCCAGCACGACGGCCCGCGTGGCCCGCAGTTCCACCACGGGCGGGTCCGGGTACCCGGTGAGGTCGAGGTAGCGGACCCCCGTGGCTCGCCGTCCGCTGGCGTCGAGCACGAGCTCGGTGGCGAAGGATTCGGGCCGGATCTCGCAGCGACCCGTGCGCAGCGCCCGTTGGAGCGACGCGATCGGATCGCCCTTGGCGTGGATCGGACAGCCGTAGCCGCCGCAGAACCCGCAGTCGACGCAGGCGGGTCGCCCGTCGTAGGCGACGCTGTTGGCCCCCGTCGGGGCCCGGTACGGGTGGAGCCCGGCGCGCTCGGCCGCGGCCGAGCTGACGACCGCCATCGGCATGTCGTCGCCGGGCGGCATCGGGTAGGGCGTGCTGCGCCAGGCCGCGAACGGGTTGGCACCGTCTTCGCCGGCCACGCCGAAGGCTTGTTCGACGGCGGCGTAGTGCGCTTCGAGATCGTCGTAGCCGAGCGGCCAGTCCTCGACGGATGCGCCGTCGATCGGACCCCGTTCGCTGCGGAGGCGGAAGTCCTCCTCCCGGAAGCGCGGGAGCTTGGCATCGGCGTGCACGCCACCGCCCCCCACCGTGGACGGGAGGTTGTTGACCTCACCCGTGACGATCCGCTCGCCGTCGTCAGCCGTGCGGCGATAGGTGCGGGGCTCGAGGAGGGGATCGGGGCCGAGGAGGTGGCGGCGGGTCTGTGCCACCTCGTCGTTGGCGAAGTGCGACAGCGGCTCGAAGGGCGCGGAGAGATCGACGAGGTGGTTGCGGCCCTTCTCGAGGATGACGACCGACCAGCCCGCGGCGGTGAGGACCTCCGCCACGGTGGCCCCGCCGGGCCCTGAGCCGATGATGATGGCGTCGCAGTCGGTCACGTGGTTCCTCGATGCGGGGGGAAGAGGGGCTCCGGGAAGGAGATGCGCTGCCAGCCGCCGCTGGCCCGGTTGCCGCCGTAGGCAGGGTCGCCGTAGGTGGCCTCACAGGCGTGGGCGTGGACCACCCGGCCGTCGCCCGCCTCGGGGGTGCCATCGAGCACGCGCGTGTACACGGCGCGCAGCTCCTCGAGGCGCTGCGCCCAGGCGTGTCGCTCCCACGGACCGAGGTCGATCCACCCGCCGTCGCCGCCTGCCCAACCTCCGGGCGCGGCCCACAGCCGAGGCGGGTCATGGTCGAGCGCCGTGAGGAGGCGCTCCACGTAGGCGACGGCCCCGAGCTCCGATGCGCCGGGGACCTGCTCGTCCAGGGCGGCAGCCAAACGCGCCCGTTGGTCTGCGTCGAAGAGTGGCGCCATTTACACCTTGATAGTCCATCGCGGGCAGGATGAGGTCACCCCGATGTGGAACTAATCGGGAAGTCAACACGAGGGGAGCGCACATGGGGGGCAGGCTGCGACGGCAAGCACGACGTGTGTGTCTCGTCGCGGCCGGGGTGTGCCTGCTCGTGGCCGTTGGCGCGCCGTCCTCGACCGCGCAGGGAGACGAGGTGCCTGCCCCGGAGGTGTTCCGCGGCTCGGCGTCCTCGCAGGTGGCATCGGTGCAGGTCGACCGTGCGGGGCTCCTCCCTGTGCCCGAGCTCTTCAAGTTCATCGCCCTCGACGGGACCAGCGCCTTCGAGTCGAGCCATCGCGAGGCGCGCTCGTCGCTGTTGTTCCCGGGCAACGGCCTGATCCTCGGACCGAGCCTGGCCTGCGGCACGTTCGGCGGTCAGTTCCCGCCGGACTTCAAGCCGATCCTCGACACCTGCCTGCAGTACAAGTACCCGCTCACCGTGTTCGCTGACGACTTCGCGCCCGACGGCGCTACGGTCGGCGCCCTCTCGTTCGGCGCGCCGACCGACACGCTCTCCGGGAACGCCGTCGGCGCCACGGCCCACGTGGCTGACGCCGCCGCCACCACAGATGCTGCGATGCAGGACCTGAAGCTGCTCGGGATCCCCCCGTTCGGCGCGGTGACCCCGCCGATCCCGGGCGTCGAGGACAGCGCGTTGCTCACGATCGACAGCGCGACCAGCCGCACGAGCCAGCGCATCGTGAAGGGCGGGCTGGTCACCGACGCGAAGGCCACCCTGTCCGGCATTCGCATGCTGGGCGGTCTGATCAAGATCGAATCGCTCGTGTCGACGTCACACGTGACCGACGACGCGAAGGGCAAGCGCACCGCCGTGCCGTCACTCGTGGTGGGCGGCGTGACCGTTGCCGGCCAGCCGGCGCAGATCACTGACAAGGGCCTGGTGATGGGTCCCTCGGGTGCCGCCAGCCCGCTTGACCAGCAGCGTCAGAGCCAGATCAACGGGGCGCTCCAAGCCTTGGGGGTCAAGGTCACGATCCTCGACTCCGAGCAGAGCCTCGAGAAGGGGGGCGCCGCGGTGGCCAACGTAGGCGGCCTGCTCGTCGAGTTCAGCCTCGACGTCCAACGACTTCCCACCACCCCTAAGTTCCCCGACCCCAGGTTCCCGAACACAGAGACCGACCCCAACGGCACCTACACGGGCTCCATCCAGCTCGGCGCCACTGGTGCGCTCGGCTCGGCCGTGAACTTCGGCACCGAGGTGATCGACGCGTTCCCGCCGATCGACAGCAGCGGGACCGACTACGCGGCGTCGGTGCTCGACGGCAGCTTCGACAACGGCTCCTTCGACGTCGGCGCTCCGGCCGCCAGCGCCGCGCGACCGACGTCCGCGGCCACCCCAAGTAGCACGTCCACCGCTGCCAACGGGCAGCTCGTGCGCTCGCTCGGAGGCCTCTTCGGCGACCGGCTCGCGATGGTCTACCTCGCCTTGATGTTCGCGGTGCTCGGCTGCTGCATCGCCCCCGTCCTGACTGTCCCTGCCCGCTTCGGGCCAGCCAAGTGATCCAAGGAGCTTCCATGCCGGCCGACGAGCCGCACCGCGAGTGGACTGACGACGACGAGCCCGACCCTCGCCTCCTGTGGCGTTGGGTCGCGGGCGCCGTCCGCCCCTACATCGGTTGGGTCCTGATCGGGCTCGGCGCGCTGGTGATGCTCATCGGCTACTTCGGCGTGTCGCGTGAAGCGATCCCGGCCAAGCAGATCCCCTACCTCGTGTCGGGCGGCATCGGCGGCGTGTTCCTCGCCGTGCTCGGCGCCTACTTCCTCGGCACCCAGGAGATTCGCAACGACAGCGGCCGCCTCGACCGTCTCGAGCGCATGGTGGAGGAGCTGCACCAGGCGCTCCTGCGCCGACCTGACGCGCCGTCGGTCGACCTCACCGCCCCGGCAGCGTCGGCGAACGGCACGCTCACCTCCGCCGGACCCACCTCCCCGGCTCGCCGGGTGCTCGTGGTGGAGGGTGGCGAGACGTTCCACCGAGCCACCTGCGTGCTGGTCGACGGCAAGGACGCTGACGACCTCACCCCGGCCGCGGCCCGAAAGCGGGGCCTTCGGCCGTGCCCGGCGTGCACGCCGGTGCCTGCTGACGCAGACACCTTGGCCTGATCGGCCGCCATGTTCTACGTCCAGATCGCGCTGCTCGGCATCATCTTCGGCTGCCTCTACGCGCTCTCGGCGACCGGCATCGTCCTCACCTACACCGCCACAGGCGTCTTCAACATCGCCCACTTCGCCGTGGCGCTCCTGGCTGGGTACCTCGGCTGGCAGCTCAGCGGTGTGTGGGGCCTGCCGCTCATCGTCGTGGTGCCGGTGGTGCTGCTCGTCTGTGGCCCGGGTCTGGGCCTGCTGCTCGAGCGCGTCGTGTTCCGGCCCCTGCAGCAGCGCCGCGCGTCGAGCTCGGAGAAGCTGGTCGCCGCCCTCGGCGTCACCGTCGTGCTCCTCGCGCTCATCAACGTGCTGTGGGGACCCGGCGTGCAGGGCACCACGACCCAGCCCGTGCCGCGCATGTTCGGGCTCACACCCTTCAAGGTGGGCACCCTCACCTTCGACACGGAGCAGGTGGGCCTGCTGGCCACGGTGCTCGTGGTCGCCGCCCTGCTCTACGTCCTCTTCCAGAAGACCTTCCTCGGCACCTCGATCCGGGCGGTGGTCGATCGACGCGAGCTGGCCGAGCTGGCCGCCATCGACGCCAACCGGGTGTCGCAGGTGGCTTGGTCGCTCGGCTGCACGCTCGCCGCGCTGACGGGCTTGATCATCGCCCAGGGCACCCTCGAGCCCACCAAGATCATCTTCTTCGGCATCGAGACCTTCTCGGTGGCCGTGGTGGCTCGGCTCACGAGCGTGCCCAAGGCCATCCTCTTCGGGTTCTTCGGGATGGGGCTGGCGCGAAGCCTGCTCGACGTCTTCGAGCCGTTCGGGTCAGCCGGCGGGTGGGCTGACACCTACCAGGCGATCGTCACCAACCTGTCGAGCATCGTGCTGTTCGTGGCCCTGGTGGCCTTTCGCCGCCTCGACGAGGTGGGCGACACTGGCGCGAGTGGGCAGGGTCTGGTGACCGGTTCCTTCGGCCAGCCGAAGGCCACGCGCTCGGGGTCGGTCGCCGCAATCGCGCTGAGCCTGGCGGCGCTCGTGGCGCCCTTCGCTCTGGGCGGCCCCGATCTCCGGCTGGCCCAGGTCGTGCTGGCATTGATCGTCATCTTCGTGTCGATCGTGTGCATCACCGGCTTCTCCGGTCACCTCACCCTGGGGCAGGCATCGATCGCCGGTCTCGGTGCCTTCTTCTCGGCCCGGGCGGCCAACGCCCTGCACGTCCCCGTGCAGGGCGTTGGCCGCCCGAGCCGAGAAGAAAGCACCGAGACCGGCGATCGATGCCTGCCCCAAGGTGAGGTGACCGGAGAAGCCGGTGATGCACACGATCGACACGAAGATGACGATCAATGCCAGCACGACCTGGGCCAGCCGGAGATCGGGGCCACCGAGGGCGAAGGGCGCCACGAGCGCAGCCAGGCTCAGCGCGATCGCGGCGACCGACCCCGAGCGCGTGGCCTTCGGCTGACCGAAGGAACCCGTCACCAGACCCTGCCCACTCGAGCCGGTGTCGCCCACCTCGTCGAGCCGGCGAAAGGCCACCAGGGCCACGAAGAGCACGATGCTCGACAGGTTGGTGACGATCGCCTGGTAGGTGCCAGCCCACCTGCCGGCTGACCCGAACGGCTCGAAGACGTCGAGCAGGCTTCGCGCCAGCCCCATCCCGAAGAACCCGAAGAGGATGGCCTTGGGCACGCTCGTGAGCCGAGCCACCA
>JBKJSO010000219.1:0-5928 GCA_046595835.1 Acidimicrobiales bacterium
GCTCGTTCATGAGCGTGGTGAGGGCGACTGACCAGCCCTGGTTCACATCGCCGAGGCGGTGGTCGTCGGGCACCCGCACCTCGTTGAAGAACACCTCGTTGAAAGAGGCGCCGCCGGTCATCTGACGCAGCGGGCGCACCTCCACGCCGGGGGCGTGCATGTCGACGATGAAGCCGGTGAGGCCCTTGTGCTTGGGGAGGTCGGGATCGGTGCGACAGATGATCTCGCCGATGTCGCTGTACTGGGCGCCGGACGTCCACACCTTCTGGCCGGTGATGACCCACTCGTCGCCGTCGAGCTCGGCCTTGCTGGTGAGCCCCGCGAGATCGGAGCCGGCGCCGGGCTCGCTGAAGAGCTGGCAGCCGACGAGGTCGGCGCGGTACATCGCGGGGAGGTACTTGGCCTTGATGTGATCCTGGGCGTGGTCCTTGATGGTGGGGGCCACCATGCCGAGACCGATGCCGAAGAAGCTCTGGCCGGGGATGTCGTACTTCGCCTCGAGGCCGACATAGAGCCGCTCGTAGGTGCCGGGCAGGTCGCGGCCGCCGAACTCCTTGGCGCCCGTGATGTAGCCAAGGCCGGCGTCGTACTTCTTGGCCCGCCATGCCTTCGCCTCGGTGAGGTCGCGCTGCTCCTTCTCGCGATCGACCTCCTCGAACATCGCCACGTCGTCGTCGCCCTCGCCCCAGACGAACTTCGTCTCCTCCGCCTGGCGGAGCTTGGCGTTGGCGTCGAGGAAGGCGACGCACTCGTCGCGGAACTCGTCGAGCGTGAGCTGGTCGGCCATGTGGTGATCTCCCTCGAGCAAGAACTTGACTGTCCGGTCAAGGTAGCCGGTCGGTACCGTCGTGAGCCATGCCGACCCCCCGCCGTCGCGCCACCATCGCTCTCGTGGTCTGGACCTTCCTCGTCTGGACCACCCGCATCGGCAACATCTGGAACGACAGCCACCTCACCGACGCCCAGAAGTGGGGTCGCACCGGCCTGGCGCTCACCTTCACGGCGCTGGCCGCGGTGGTGGCCGTCGCGCTCCTTCGACGGGCACCGTGGCGGGGGGTGGCCGTGAAGACCCTGGGCGGTTGGACGACGGGGGTGTGGATCACCCGATCGATCGGGATCGCTACCTCCGACCACCCCGGCTCCTTCATCGCCGTGCACCTCGTTCTCGCGGTCGCATCGATCGCCTTGGTCGTGCTGGCCATCCGCGAGGACCAGTCGTCGAGCCCCGCTCCCGAATCGGTCCTGCCGGTCCCACCGAGCTAGTCCGGCTGGCCGGTCCTCAACGCGGGGCTATGCCACGATTGTTCTGATTCGAGCGATTCGAGAGCGATTCGAGCGATTCAGGGAGGGCGACGTGGAAGAGGCCAGCAAGTCGGCTCCGCCCGAGGGATCGGCGCTGTGGACGGATCGGGACGAGCACATCTTCCGCCCGGGGGCGACGACGCCCTCGACCGCCTCAAGCGCGACCAGCCCTGACCACGGCCGACCGGCCTCGTGGCCGATCGGCTCACCTCGCGGATGCCCTCGTGGCAGTGAGGGTGACGTCGAGCGCGAGGGTGAGGCACCGGCAGCCGCCACCGGCCTTGAGGAACTCGTCGACGGGGCACTCGACCACCGTGAACCCCCACGCCTCGAGCTGTCGACCGACCCGGGGTGGAGCCGACGGCATGACGATCGTGGTGCCGACCACGACGGAGTTGGCGCAGAAGGCCAGCGCTTCGTCGTCCTCCAGCCACAGCGGCTCGGGCACGAGCGCCTCGATCACCTTGCGCCCGTAGAGGTCCCAGCCCATCGGCGCGCAGATGGCCCGACGCCCGTCGAGCGGGCAGAACGTGAGGTCGACGTGGTACAGCCGCGGGTCGATCAGCTGCACGGACTTGATGGGGCAGCCCACCAGCGCGCCCAGCGCCGTGACGCCCGCGGCGTCGCTTCGGAACGAGTAGCCCGACACGAGGACGGTGTCGCCGTCGTCCGGCGTGAACGGGAGCGCATCACCGGCACCCTCGTGGTCGAGCTCGGACGGGAGGCGCTCGACCTCGAAGCCGGCGGCCGCGAACCATGCGGCGTCGATCTCCGTCTCCGCCTGGCGCTCCGGGTGACGGAAGTGGCTGGGCACGAACTGGTTGCCGTTCACGATGCCGGCGTTGGCGGTGAAGACGAGGTCGGGGACGCTTGGCTGCGGGTCCATCATCACCACTTCCGCACCAGCCAGTCGTAGCGCCGCCACCAGCCCCTCCCACTGCAGCGAGGCGCGGTCGTGCTCCACGGTGACCTCCGCGTGCATCCAGGGGTTGATCTCGTAGAGCACCCCGAAGTGGTGGGGTGGGCACATGAGGTACCGCCGCCCCCAGCTGAGCTCAGCCATCAGGCGTCGCCGCAGAGCGCGTCGGCCAGGCGGGCGATGAAGGGGCCGACATCGGTGACGATCCCCATCGCCTGGTGGCTGCCGCGGTCGGCCAGCTTGGTGACGACGGCCTGGTTGATGTCGACGCAGAACGTCTCGACCCAGGCGGGCAGGCAGTTGCCGACGGCGATCGAGTGGAGCGTGGTGGCGAGCATGAGCGCCACGGTCACGCCACGGATCTCGGCCCGCATGGCGTCAGCGGCCGCGGCGGTGTCGGTGTAGACGTCGGGGAGCGGCCCATCGTCACGGATCGAGCCGCCGAGCACGAACGGCACGCCCCGCCGGACGCAAGCGGCCATCACCCCGCCGGTGATGTAGCCCGCCTCCACGGCGGCAGCGATGGAGCCGTGGCGGCGCACCTCGTTGATCACGCGCAGGTGGTTGGAGTGCCCGCCTTCGGTTGGCGTGCCCTCCGCCACCGACACGCCGAGCGAGGTGCCGAGCACGTTGGCCTCGATGTCGTGGGTGGCGAAGCCGTTGCCGGCGAAGAGCACGTCGAGCCAGCCGGCCTCCACCAGGCGCGCGACGTCGGGCGCGCCGCCCGTGTGCACCACCGCTGGCCCGCATACGGCCAGCAGGCGGCCGCCGGCGTCGCGGGCGGCGCGCATGCGGTCGGCCACCTCCCTCACGATCAGCGCCTTGGGCTTCTCGCTCGACACCTCGCTGCTCATGAACTCGAAGGCCGACGCCCCGCGGGTCTTGGCCGGCGCGTGCACCCGCACGCCGCCGCTGCCGACGACGATCTCGTCGCCCCGCACCACGCGGTGCATCGGGATGGTGCGGGCCCGCCCCTCGGCGACGACGATGGCGCAGTCCATCTCGGGGTTCTCCACCGCCACCCAGGTGCCGTCGAGCAGCACGTCGGTGGCGAGGTTGGTGGTGGAGTAGAAGCCGGCCGGGAGCACGCCGTCGCGGTCGGCTGCGACGAGCGTTGTCGCGCCGGAGGTCAGGCGGTTGGCGCCGTGCACCTGCAGGTCGTCGACGAGTCGATCGAGGTCCGGCTGACCTCCCTCGAGCTCGATGCGGGCGCGGCTGGGATCGACGTTGGTGCGGCCGATCTGCACGTCGACGAGCTCGTAGGCCACGCCGGCGTCGACGATCATGTCGAGCACCTTGGCCAGGAGAAGCGAGTCGACGATGTGTCCGCTCAGCTCGATGGTCTCGGTGGCCATGGGTGCGCCTCCTCGGGGTGGGGGTCGGCTTCAGCGTGCGCCCACACCATGGGTAGCATGCCGCCACCTATGGGTCAGCCGATCACCGTCGTCGAGAAGCCATCTGCCAGCAACCCCGCCATCGTGCGGTTCGAGACCAACCGTCCCCTCTCGGGCATGGGTCACGAGCGCTACGACGGCCCGCCGAGTGAGCTGCTGCAGCGCCCGGTCGACGAGCTGGCCCGCCGCCTGTTCGCCGCAGGCGGCGTGGAGAAGGTCCACATCAACGGCTCGGTGGTCACCGTGACCCTCGGCGGCGGGCACACCGGCGCCGGCCTTGCCGACGTCGTGCGCCACCTGTTCATCCACTACGACGGCGCCACCACCGCGCCCGTCGAAGCACCAACAGACGACGCTGACACGGCGCCCGAGACGCTCGCCGACCCGGCCGAGGCACCCGCTGCCGTCGCCGCGGCCGGCGACGCCCCCGCGCCGACCGAGGGCTGATCGCGGCACTCGTGCTGGTTCGCCTGCGCGCCCGACAGGAGTGGCAGTTCTTCCGCTCGCTGGGGCGGGCTGATCGCGCCCTGGCCACGGGCTGGTGGTCAGTGCTCGCCCTGCGGGGCCTGCTGCCGGCGGCGTTCGCGTTGGCGATGGGTGCCCTCGTGGGCGCGGTGCAGGATGGGAACCCGCTCGCCGGTCCGCTGGTGGCGGTGGGCATCGTGTTCGTGCTCCTGCAGGTGCTCGTGCCGATCCACCAGGCCCTCGGCATGAACCTCGGTGACCGCACGGCGGCCTGGCTCTACGACGAGCTCACCGAGGCCTGCATCACCCCGGCGGGCATGGGTCATCTCGAGGATCCCCGGCTCACCAACGACCTCACCGTGGCCCGCGAGTTCGACGCCGGGATGACAGGCCCGCCGCTGTCGCTCTCGATGGACTTCATCGCCGGGGGCATGGTGCAGATGGTGGGGGGCCTGGCGTCGGTGGCGCTGCTGGCCGCGTTCGAGTGGTGGGCGCCCATCGTGCTCGGCGGCGCCTGGCTGTCCACCCACTGGCTGCTCAAGGAGAGCGCGGTGTGGCGCGACCGCAACACCGATGAGGTGCGGGCCGCGCAGCGCGACTCGGACTATGCGTTCCGGCTGGCCGTTGACCCGCCCGCGGCGAAGGAGCTGCGACTGTTCGGGCTCGTCGACTGGACGCTCGATCGCTTCACCCGTCGCCGGTCGCGACTGCACGACCTGCAGTACCAGGCGACGAGGATGCGCGAGCGGTCGGTCCTGTCCAGCCTCGTGCTGGTGGGGGCCGCCAACGCGCTGGTGTTCTGGCAGCTGGCCCAGGCCGGTCTTGACGGGCGCCTCGCCCTCGGGCGATTCGTGGTGTTCGCCCAAGCCGCCATCGGGGCGGCGATGATTGCCTTCGGCGGTCTCAGCTGGGCCCTCGACGGCGCGGCTGCTCCCGTGGCCGCCACCCTGCGGGTTCGCACCGCCATGGCGCAGGCGGGAGCGCTGGCGCCCGGCGCCCGTCGCCCCGCGAGCAGCCCCGGGCGCGAGATCCGCTTCCGAGACGTCACGTTCGCTTACCCCACGGTGCTCGACACCCCGGTGCTCGAGGGCTTCGACCTCACGATCCCGGCCGGCTCGTCGCTGGCCATCGTCGGCCAGAACGGCGCCGGCAAGACCACCCTGGCCAAGCTGCTCTGCCGTCTGTACGACCCGCAGTCGGGGGCCATCGAGGTCGACGGCACCAACCTCCGCGAGCTCGACGTCGAGAGCTGGCGCCGCCAGCTGGCGGCCGTGTTCCAGGACTTCATCCGCTTCGAGCTGTCGCTGCGCGAGAACGTGGCGCCTCGCGGGGCTACCGATGAGCAGGTGGTGGCCGCCCTCACCCAGGCCGGCGCTGAGCACCTCGCCGCCCTCGACACCCCCTTGGCCAAGGGCTACCCGGGCGGCACCGACCTCTCAGGCGGGCAGTGGCAGCGGATCGCGCTGGCTCGGGCGCTGTGCGCGGTCGAGCTGGGCGCGGGTGTGGTGCTCCTCGATGAGCCCACCGCCCAGCTCGACGTGCGGGGCGAGTCCGAGATCTTCGAGCGTCTGCTCGCCGCCACGAGCCACTGCACCACGATCCTCATCTCGCACCGCTTCTCGACCGTGCGCCACGCCGACCACATCGTGGTGGTCGAGGACGGCGAGGTCATCGAACAGGGCAGCCACGACGAGCTCATCGCGATGGGAGGCCGCTACCGGGCGATGTTCGACCTCCAGGCATCCAGGTTCACCGACGGCGACGAGGGCAACGGCGACGGCGACGGCGGGACCGAGGCGCTCTTCGACGCCGAGGAGGTCGGCTCGTGACCACCGCCAGCCCCGCGCT
>JBKJSO010000320.1:0-3228 GCA_046595835.1 Acidimicrobiales bacterium
GACCGCATGGGCGCGGGAGGAGGCGGAGCAGGACTCGTGGTCCGTGACCGCCATGCGGAACCTCCTTCGGGCGCGCTGCTCGACCGGGCGGGGAGCGGACGCTCCCGAAGGGGAAGAACTCCAGCTTAGCGAACACACGTTCGTCATGCAAGCCCAATGTCGAGAGCTCGTCTCCCAGCAGCGCCCCCTCATCGCTCCATGCCGCGTCGGGGGATCGATCTCGCCCAGCAGGCGCGCCGGATCGACCCTGGCTTCTCGTCGGCCCGGACTCGCCCGGGCGACCCGGGCGCGGCGTGACGGCCGAGCCGCAGCACGCGATGCACGCCCGGGGGTCGCGCGAGGGGGCACTTGCGCGGGAATGATGGGTGGATGCGCCTACGGGAGATGGCCGCGCTTGCCGCGCTCGCGATGGTCGTCGCCGCGTGTGGCGATGGGCGCGCGACCCCGTCGGCGGACGGACGGTCGGTGAACGTCCGTGACCTGACCGCCGCGTCGGTGGTCTCCGGAGTCGACGGCTACTCCTGGATCGTCGGCTCCGTCGACGGTGCCGGCTTGGCGCTCTACCGATTCCGGGGAGACCAGGCCGAACGGGTGGCCGATCTCACACACCTGGAGCAGGGGGTGCAGGCAGTTGCGTTCGGTCAGCTCGTGGTCGTCGGCGGCGTCCGATGTGCAGACGACCCCTGTGACGGCAGCGTCCTCGAGCTCCTCGCCGTCGACGCGGATGCGCAGGTCACCGACTGGGGCGTGCTCGACACGAAGACAGGTGCACCGGATGACACCGACTCGGCGTTCTTCGTCGGCGCATCGGCATCGGGGCTGTGGACCAGCAACCTTGCCGGGGAGCTCGTCGCGCTCGATGTCGGCGGGGAGGTCGTGTCGGGGCCGGTCCCCCCGGTGCAGTGGACGGAAGCGTGCGTCATCGGGCCCGATCTGTACCGAGTGGAGGCAGAGAACCCGCCGCCACCTGCTCCGCCAGGCGTTCCCGACCAGGCGCCTTTTCCCGCGCTCGGCTACCGCGTGTCCCGCTGGGATGGGTCTCAGTTCGTCGCCGTCCCGAACAGCGACCTTCCCGAGACCGAGTCGCCCGGACCACTCGCGTTCTGCGCGGACTCGGGGTTCGAGGTTCCCGGTACCACCGCAACCGCCCGTTGGGAACCTGGCCAGGCATGGCAGCGGACAGCTCCGGTGTCGCCGCCACCGAACGCTCGAAGCAACCTCACGCAGAGCACGTCGCGTCGCTGGTACGTCGTCGACGCGTCCGGTGCGCTACGCCGGCGTACGGAGGCAGGATGGATCGAGGTCGGACCACGGTTCACCTTCCCCCGAGCCGACGAGCCGCCCTTGGGCCTGACGGTCGACGACGCCCGCGGTCAGGTCGTCGCCTGTCTCGCTACGCGCGTCGACCTCGAGTGTCGGGTCACTCCGACCTGACCGACGTCGTACCCTGCACGCGTGGCGCGGTACGGCCGGGTTGGCATGCGTCACACGTCGGCCGCTTCCTATGACGCTGGCCGCTGGGGCAGGTCAGCGCAGCAGCAGCTCTGATGCTGGGCGCAGGGTGCGGTGACCACACCACGTTCGACGACGCATCCGCAATCGGCGCACGAGATCTCCATCACGGCAGCATCGCGCCGCTGCCTCACCCCGCCGCGTGCACGGCACGGATCATGCACACGCGGGTCGTCGGGTCGAGGCCGTGGGCGGTCTCGGAGGCCCGTAGCGCTCGCAGCTCGGGGCCCAGCTCGGGCTCGGCGAGGACCCGGAAGCCGAGGTGCTCGTAGAGGGGCGCGTTCCACGGCACGTCGCGGAACGTCGTGAGCGTGAGGGCCGGCGCACCGCGCGCCATGGCCCAGGTCGCCACGTGGTCGACGAGCGCCCGTCCGATGCCGCTGGCTTGCGCGGCAGGGATGACGCTGACCTGCTCGATGTGGGCGTTGCCGTCGACCACGTCGACGAGCACGTAGCCGACGGGCGTGCCCGCGTCGTCGACGGCCACCCACGAGCGGCCGTCGTTCGCGTACTCGGCCAGCTCGTCGACCGAGCCTGGGTCGTCGTCGGCGATCTCGGGCATCCCGACGTGGCGGAAGCGCTCGCCGGCGGCCCGCTCGATCTCGATCAGCGCCGCTCCGTCGGCCGCAGTGGCGGGACGGATCCGCGCTGCCACCGTCACGACTGCGTCCGACCCGACGCGGCGATCGACGGCGCACGCTGGTCGCCGACGCGCATCAGCGCTGCTCGCTGATCCAGGCGACGGCGCGCGTGGCGATGCGCGCCACTGCGCCGGCCAGGAAGTGGTCGGTGCCATCCACGACCTCGATCGTCGCGTGCGGGGTGTCGCCGAGCAGCGCGCGCACCGAGTCGGGCGGGCCGTACTGGTCGTGCGCCGGCACGAGGACCAGCGCGGGGAGCTCACCCGAGCGCAGCGCCGAGGCGACGTCAGGCTCGAGCATGGTCACCGGTGGGGCCACCAGCACCCGGGCGACGAGCCCGGCGGGCGTTGCCATCGCCGCCACCGCGGCACCCCACGAGTAGCCGACGAGCACTACCCGATCCGCGCCCGTGTCGCGCAGCAGGCCGGCGGCGACCGTCTCGATCGCGCGGGCCGACAACGCAACGTCGGGATCGCGCAGGTCGACCCGCAGCGCGGCCACGCCGGCGATGGTCAGGCCGTCGGCAACGGCCACGACGAGCGGGTGGTGCCGGTCGCCACCCATCGCCGGGTGGGGGTGCACCACGATGGCCGCGGTGGTGACGGAACCGGTCGAGGGCAGGTGGAGGTCGTGGTCCACGGACGGGGAACCTATCGTGGGCGTGATGGCCGCCACCGACAAGAGCGACAAGCTCCCGATCAAGATGCTGAACGATCGCATCCTGGTGCGGCTCACCGCCGAGGGGGAGCGCCAGAGCTCCGGCGGCATCCTCATCCCCGCCACTGCGGAGCTGAAGAAGCGACTGATCTGGGCCGAGGTGTGCGCGGCCGGGCCCAGCGTCCGCACGATGGAGATCGGCGACCAGGTGCTCTTCAGCCCGGAGGACCGGTACGAGGTCGAGGTCCGTGGCGACGACTACATCATCCTGCGCGAGCGTGATATCCACGCGGTGGCGGCCACCCGCCTCGAGGAGTCCAGCACGGGCCTCTACCTCTGAGGCGTCGGGGTGGCAGCACCCCCTCGACCGGGGAGGGCAGTGCCCTTCTCGGCGACAGTCCGATCGGCGTACGGTCGG
>JBKJSO010000328.1:0-4380 GCA_046595835.1 Acidimicrobiales bacterium
GTGCGGGAACAGGTCGACGAGCGTTGCCCTTCGGATCTGATACCCCGCTGCGGCCAGGAGCTTGGTGTCTCGGCCGAGCGGCGCCGGGTCGCAGCTCACCAGGGCCAGGCGCGTCGCGTGGGTGGCCACCACGGCCGCCACGCCCGTAGCCGCCAGGCCCGTGCGGGGCGGGTCGGCGACCACGACGTTGGCCCGCGCCGGACGCCAGCGGGCCACATCCGACTTCAGGATGCGCACGGCACGGTCGGCGAGGTTGACCCTGGCATCAGCCACTGCCGACGCGCCGGACTCGACGAGCGTGGTGTGCCCCACTGCGCCGACCGAGCCCGCGAACAGGCCGACGCCGCCATAGAGGTCGACCAGATGGGCATCCGGGCCGAGGGCGCCATCGAGGGCCGCGCTCACGGCGTCGACCAGCGCCTCGGCGCCGTCGGGACGGGCCTGGAAGAACGAGCGGGCTGAGATCCGCCAGCACCGTCCGGCCAGCTCCTCGTGGTACCAGGCCCGGGTGCCCGCCCGGAGCTCGGCCTTGGTGACGACGCGCACGCCGTCCGGCACGTTGACGGCGTCAGCCGTCCCATCGACGATCACGAGGCGCTCACCGGTGCGGGCGCCGACGCGCAGGATCACCTCGCCGTCGGGGTAGCGGCCATGGGTGATCAGCTCGTCGAGCAGGGGGTGGGCCACGAGGCACGGGGACACGGGCACCAGCTCGTGGCTCCCGCGGTGACGGAAGCCGAAGCGCCCGTCCTCGGCCGCGCCGCGGGCGGTGGTGCGGTAGCCGGTGGCCGAGAGGTCGGGGCCGACGCCCACCTCGATCTCGACCCGGGCCTGGCGGCGCAGCGCATCCTGCACGATGTCGGCCTTGAGGCGACGCTGGCCGCTAGCCGCGATGTGCTGCCAGTCGCACCCCCCGCATCCGTCAGCGACGAAGGAGCAGGGCTCGCTGACCCGCAGCGGAGACGGTCGCAGCACCTCGATGAGGGTGGCCTTGGCGAAGTCACGCCGCTGGTCGTGTACCTCCACGCGCACCTGCTCGCCCGGCAGTCCCCCGGTGACGAACACGACCCGTCCGGCGTCGTCACGGGCCAGCCCGTCGCCGCCGGCCACGATCCGGGTGACCTCGACGGTGGTGGGATCCATGGCCTGCAGCGTAGGTGCCAGCGGCCCGGGCTCCCGTGGGAGGATCTGGCCATGACCGATCGCCCCGGAACCGACCGCCGCATCGAGATCGCGCCCTCCGTGCTCCCGGCTGACTTCTCCCGCCTCGGCGACGAGGTCGCCAAGCTCGAGGAGGCCGGCGTCGATCGCATCCAGTGGGACGTCATGGACGGTCGGTTCGTGCCGAACCTCACCTTCGGGCCCGATGTCATCAAGGCGTGCCGGGCCCACGCGTCCGTGCTCTTCGAGGCGCACCTCATGGTGGAGGAGCCCGACGACCTCGCCGACCGCTACGTCGACGCCGGTTGCCAGCTGCTCATCGTGCACGCAGAGGCCACCCGGCACCTGCACCGGACCCTGGGCCACATCCGGGATCTCGGGGCACGAGCCGGCGTGGCCCTCAACCCCGCCACCCCGGCATCGGCCATCGAGCACGTCCTCGACCTCGTCGACCTCGTCCTCGTGATGACGGTGAACCCCGGCTTCGGCGGCCAGGAGTACATCGCAACGATGGAGCCCAAGATCGCGAGCGTGCGCAACCTCGTGCTCGAGGGCGGCTACGACGTGGACATCGAGGTGGACGGTGGCATCGGCCCGGCCACGATCCAGGGTGCGGCCGCGGCGGGCGCCAACGTGCTCGTGGCCGGTTCGTCGCTCTACCGCGATCCCGAAGGGCTGCGGCATGCCGTCACGGAGCTGCGGGCCCTCGCCGAGTCGGCCTGAGCATGCGTCGGGTGCTGGTGATGCTGGGAGCGGGCGCCGTCATCGCAGCAAGCGCGTGTGGAGGCGGCAGCAAGGGCAGCGTGGCGGAGCTCTGCGCCGCGGTGCGGGCGGATCGATCGACGGCCACCGTGTTCGCCGGGTTCGACCCGAGCGACACGGAACGGGCCCTCACGCAGCTGCGAGCGGCTCGGGTCACCCTGGGCGAGCTGCGCGACGCCGCGCCGTCGGAGGTGCGCGACGAGCTCAGCGTGGAGATCGCGTACGTGCAGGCGATGATCGACGGGCTCAAGGGCCTCGCTGCCCCGGACGCCGCCCAGTCCGTGGAGGTGGTGCGCCAGGCGACGGCAGATCACCCCAAGGTGGCCGAGGCCGCGGCCGCTCTGGCGGCGTTCAGCAAGCAGCACTGCACCCGCTCGTGATCCTCCCCGCGAGCTGACGCTCAGCTCGAGGGAACCTGGGAGCGCTTCTCGCGCACGTGGTCGATGATGCCGTACTCCTTGGCCTGCTCCGCCGTGAACCAGCGGTCACGCTCGGAGTCGGCCTGGATCTGCTCGACCGTCTGGCCCGTGTGGTGGGCGATGCGCTCGGCCATCAGCCGCTTGATGTAGATGAGCTGCTCGGCCTGGATGGCGATGTCGCTGGCCTGGCCCCGCACGCCACCGGAGGGCTGGTGCATCATGATGCGAGCGTGGGGCAGCGCGAAGCGCTTTCCGGGGGCGCCGGCCGCCAGCAGGAACTGGCCCATCGACGCCGCCAGACCCATGCAGATGGTGGCGACATCGGGCTGGACGAACTGCATGGTGTCGTAGATGGCCATGCCTGCGGTGACCGAGCCGCCGGGGCTGTTGATGTACAGCCAGATGTCCTTGTCGTCCTCACCTTCGAGGAACAGCATCTGGGCGCACACGATGTTGGCGATGTCGTCGTTCACGTCGGTGCCGAGGATGATGATGCGATCCTTGAGCAGCCGGTTGAAGATCTCAGAGGTGGGGTTGCCCATCGGGGACTGGGCGACGGGCATCGGGAAGGGGGTCTGGCTCATTGAGGATGGAGGCTAGCGGCAGCCGGCTCGCACCCGGCGCGGCCTACGCTTCCGATCTGGCCGGCGTAGCCCAACGGCAGAGGCGACGTGTTTAGGGCGCGTTCAGTGCGGGTTCGAATCCCGCCGCCGGCACCCCCAGCTAGCGTCGCTGGCCATGAAGGTCCACGAGCTCGCGACCCCGGCCCTGCTCGTGGACATCCACGCGTTCGACCGCAACGTCACCACGATGGCGAGCCGCTGGCCCGGGACCACGCTGCGCCCGCACGTGAAGGCCTTCAAGTCGACCGCGCTGGCGGCCCGACTCGCCGAGGCGGGCCACCGCGCCTTCTGCTGCGCCACGGTGCGGGAGATGGTGGGCATGGCGGCGGCCGGTCTGGGCAACGACCTGCTGCTGGCCAACGAGAGCCTCGACCTGCGACGGCTCACGCCGGTCGTGCGGGCGGGGGCGGCGCGCATCACCGTGGCGGTCGACTCGACCGAGACGATCGAAGCGGCCGCGCAGGCGGGCATCGCCGAAGTGCTCATCGACGTCAGTGTCGGCATGCCCCGATGCGGCTGCGACCCTGCCGATGCCGGCGCACTCGCCGACCGGGCCCGTGCTCAGGGTCTCGTCGTGCGCGGCGTGATGGGCTACGAGGGCCACCTGATGCGCGAGCCGGGCGAGACGAAGGCGGAGCGGGTGGAGCGGTCGATGGCGATGCTCCTTGCAGCGCACGCGGCCGTGGGCGGCGACGTCGTGTCGGGCGGAGGCACGGGCACGTGGGACGTCAACACCTGGGTCACCGAGCTGCAGGCCGGCTCCTACTGCCTGATGGACACCGAGTACTCGCCGCACGCGACGGGCTTCGAGAACGCACTGTTCGCGCTGACCACGGTGATCTCGACCTCGGCGAAGGGTTGGGGCGTGCTCGACGCCGGTCTCAAAGCCTTCGCGATGGACCACGGCGACCCCAGCGTGCTCGACGTGGGCGACTGCTGGTTCGTGTCCGACGAGCACATCACCTTCGGCATCGCGGACGGTGTCGACGTGGCCGTGGGCGACAAGGCGCGGGTGCTTCCCGCTCACGTCGACCCCACCGTGTCACAGCACGAGCGTCTCCACGTCGTCGACGGCGACGAGGTGGTCGAGGTCTGGGACGTCGACCTCAGGGGCTGGTGAGCGCCGGAACGAGGGCGGTGAACGCGCGGGATCGGTGGCTGATGGCGTGCTTCTCGTCGGGTGACATCTCGGCGAACGTGCGCCCGTCGCCTTCGATCGGCGCGACCAGCGGGTCGTAGCCGAACCCGAGGTCGCCGCGCGGTGCGTCCACGATCACCCCTGCCACCTCGCCACGCACCACCACCTCGCGGCCGTCGGGCCACACGGCGGCAGCGGCGCACACATAGCGACAGCCCCGGCCCCCCGGGGCGACGCCGTCGAGCTCGCGCAGCACACGGGGGATCCAGTCGCCCTC
>JBKJSO010000431.1:0-5130 GCA_046595835.1 Acidimicrobiales bacterium
GGGCCTCGTGGCCGGTGGCATGCACCCGAACCCGATGGAGCACGGCGCCGACATCATGACCTTCACCACCCACAAGACCCTTCGGGGTCCGCGGGCGGGGGCCATCCTCTGCACGGCAGAGCTGGCCGATGTCATCGACAAGTCGGTCTTCCCCGGGCTCCAGGGCGGCCCGCTCGATCACGTCATCGCTGCTAAGGCCCTCGCCTTCGCGGAGGCCGCCACCCCGGAGTTCCGTGAGTACGCCGCCCAGATCGTGCGCAACGCGGCGGCGCTGGCCGAGGCCCTTGCCGGTCACGGCCTGCGGCTCGTGTCCGGCGGCACCGACAACCACCTGATGCTCGTCGACCTCCGCTCCTTCGACCGTGATCTGTCGGGCAAGAAGGCTCGCCTCGCCCTCGACAAGGCCGGCATCAGCCTCAACGAGAACACGGTGCCCGACGACCCGCGACCCCCGTACATCACGTCCGGGCTCCGCATCGGTACGCCAGCGGTCACCACGCAGGGGATGACGGAGCCAGAGATGGCCACGATCGCGGCGCTCATCCACCGCGTCCTGGTGGGCCGCGAGGATCCAACCGAGCTGGCGGCCGTGCGCGACGACGTCGTCGCGCTGTGCTCGAAGTTCACGCCTTACCCGAGCGGCGGCTGACCGCTCGAGTGGGGGCGTACCTCGGGCAGTTCACGCCGGTCATCCTCGGGGCGGCCATCGTCACGCTCGTGTCGACGCCGCTGTTCCGGCGACTGTCCTTCGCTGTCGGCGCGGTGCAGCGGCCCGACGAGCGGCGGGTGCACACCGAGCCCACGGCGCTCCTGGGAGGGGCCGCGATCTTGCTCGGCTTCCTTGCCGGCATCGGTGTGGCGTGGCAGGCCGACCGCTTCCGCGAGGTGTTCCACGCCAGCACCGTCCCGCTCGGGGTCGTCGTGGCGGCGCTCGTCATCTTCACCGTCGGGCAGGTCGACGACCTTCGGGAGGTGTCGCCCCCCGCCAAGATCGCGGGCACGGTGCTCGCCGGGAGCGTGCTGTCGATCGCCGGTGTGAGCATCCTGTTCTTCCGCATCCCGTTCGTGGGTCTGCTGTCGCTGTCGCCGGACATGTCGGCCCTGCTCACCGTGATCTGGGTGATCGGCATGTCGACCGCGATCAACTACGTCGACGGTCTCGACGGGCTTGCGGCGGGGATCGTCGCCATCGGTGCCGCCGCGCTGCTGCTGTACTGCGAACGACTCGCCGGTGTGGGCGCCATCGGCAAGGACAACGCGGGGCCCATCATCGCGGCGGCGGTGTTCGGCGCCTGCCTCGGCTTCCTGCCGCACAACTTCCACCCCGCAAAGATCTTCATGGGAGATGCCGGCGCCCTCCTCCTCGGCCTGCTCATGGCCGCCGCCACGATCGCCGTCGGCGGGAACACCGACGCCCAGTTCTCCGGTCAGACGTTCTTCTTCTTCGCCCCGCTGTTCATCCCGCTGGTGATCCTCGGCGTGCCGATCATCGATGCCGCCTTCTCGATCATCCGGCGGGCCCGGCGAGGCTCAGGGGTCACGGTCGCCGACAAGGACCACCTGCACCACCGCCTCATGCGGCTCGGGCACGGCCAGCGGCGCAGCGTGCTGATCCTCTGGGCGTGGACGGTGCTGCTGTCGGCCATCGCCCTGTATCCCACCTACAACCGAGGCCGCGGCGATCTCTACATCCCCGCGGCGATCGCAGTCGCGGCGCTGCTCCTCTACACCTGGTTCGGGCCGGGCATCCGGTCGCGTCGCGACACGGAGTGATCGCCCGGCGTCATCCAGCGCCGCTTGTGGACCCGTAGACCCTCGATGTTAGGGTTACCGAACACATTGGCGTCGGGGTTGCTGACCATGGATCCCCTACACGAGTCACCGGAGCGCTCAGAACGATGTTCGGCAACTTCTTGATCGGGTTGCGTGAGGGCCTCGAGGCCGCACTCATCGTCGGGATCCTCGTCGCCTACCTCGTCCGGGTCGGTCGCACGGAGCGCCTACGCCCGCTGTGGATCGGGGTCGGGATGGCGGTCGGACTCTCCCTCGGCGCCGGGGCGATCCTCACCTTCACGCAGCACGGCCTCGACACCTTCAAGGCCCAAGAGACCTTCGGCGGTGTGATGTCGCTCGTGGCGGTCGGCTTCGTCACATGGATGATCTTCTGGATGCGGCGGACCTCACGCGGCATGAAGGCCGAGCTCCAGGGCCGGCTCGACGCTGCGCTCAGCGGGGGAGCCGGCGCTGTCGTCCTCACCGCCTTCATCGCCACCGCTCGCGAGGGTCTCGAGACCGCCCTGTTCGTGTGGTCAGCCGCGAAGGCCACCGAGACCAACGCGGCTCCCATCATCGGCGCCGCATTGGGGATCGCTGTCGCCGTGGTGCTCGGATGGATGCTGTACCGCCGAGCGGTGCACCTGGATCTGGCCAAGTTCTTCACGTGGACCGGCGCCGGGCTCATCGTGGTGGCGGCAGGAGTGCTCGCCTACGGCATCCACGATCTCGTGGAGGCTGGGTTGCTCTCCGGGGGCTTGTTCGATGCTCGGGCCTTCGACGTATCCGCCCAGATCCCACCCAGCAGCTGGTACGGCACCTTGCTCAAGGGCGCCATCAACTTCCGCCCAGATCCCATGTGGGCTGAGGTCATCGCATGGCTGGCGTACCTCTCCGTCACCATGACCCTGTTCTTCCGTCCATCCCCACCCCTGGCTCCGGTCACGGCAACCAACTCGGCCGCCCCCTTCGTGAGCGTCGACTGAACCACCAAGGAGACTTGTGCACCGCCACCCCACCCTGTGCTTCGTCGCGCTCATCGCGGCCGTCGGGATCTCCGCCTGCGGCGGCGACACCGGCGCGCCGGTGGTCGAGCTCACGGCCTCCAACAATGCGTGCGTGGCGGGCAAGACGGACCTGCGCGCCGGCAAGACGACCTTTCGCATCCGCAACACCGGCGACCAGGTCACGGAGGTGTACATCTACGCCAGCGATGAGCGCGTCGTGACCGAGCGGGAGAACATCGGACCGGGCACGACAGCGGACCTCACCGCCGACCTTGCGGCCGGCACCTATGAGCTGGCGTGCAAGCCGGGTCAGACCGGTGACGGCATCCGGGAGGAGATCACCGTGACCGGTGCGGGCGGCACCGCCTTGATCAAGGGCGGCGACATCGAGGTGCACGTCGACGCGCTCGACTACTCCTTCTCCGGCCTCGACACGCTCGATGTCCACGCTGGCGATACCGTCAAGTTCGAGATGACGAACAAGGGCACGGTCGAGCACGAGCTCGAGGTGTTCGGTCCGAACGGTGACGTGCTCGGCGAGGTTGGCCCGACCGCCGCTGGCGAGGTGGGGGACGTCGTCCTGACGCTCTCGAAGGCAGGCACGTACCGGTACCTGTGCGGGATCGACGACCACGAGAAGCTTGGGATGGCGGGCACGTTCTCGGTCAAGTAGTGGGGGACCGGTCACCGTCGCGAGGCTTCGAACTCCGAGTCGCGAGTCCGCTAAGGTGCGCCGCTGGCCCGCAGGAGGGTGGGATTTGCCCGCCCCGCGCTTGGTCTTCTATATTGCGAAGAAATTCACAAGCGGTCGGCAACGGTGCCGCCGCCTGAAGCCCTAGAGGTCCTCCCCTGTTCGATCTCTCCGCCAAGCGTGAGCTCAACAACGGCTTCGGCAACGCGCTGACGGCCGCGGTGGAGCTGGCTGTCACCCCCGCGATCTTTGCGCTGATCGGCTGGCAGATCGATCGTTGGCTCGGTACCTCGCCGCTGTTCCTGCTTGTGCTCTTCGTGTTCACGGTGAGCTACGTCAGCTGGAAGCAGTACCTCTCCTACGAAGCCAAGATGCGCCGCCAAGAGCAATCGGTTCCCGGGCTTCGCGCCGGTGGTCCCAAGCCATGAGCGCGGCCGACCGCCAGGTTGCGGTGCCTACGTCACCGGAGGTGGAGCGCGAGCTCGCGTTCGACATGGTGAAGCGCGGCGCGTGGGCCGCGCCGATGATCGTCCTGCTCGCCACCGTCATCTGGGGCACCCGGGGCACTGCGTCGGCCGCTGTGGCCATCGCTCTGGTGGGCGTCAACCTCGTGCTCGCGGCGCTGGGCCTGTCGTGGGCCGCCAAGATCTCGCTCACGGCCATCATGGCGATGTCGCTCGGCGGCTTCGCCGTGCGCATGGGCCTCGTCTGCGGCGTGCTGCTCGCGGTGCGCCACGCATCTTGGATCAACCTGACGGCACTCGGCATCACCGTGCTCGTCACCCACCTCGGGCTCCTGTTCTGGGAGCTTCGCTACGTGTCCGCTTCGCTCGCCTTTCCGGGCCTCAAGCCCGCCCCGCACAAGGAGGCCGTCCGCTCGTGATCTTCGGGTTGGAGTTCCCGCCCATCTCCCATGTCGTGGAGTGGCCCACCTTGTTCGGCAGCGGCGCCTTCGCCGTGAACAAGGTGATCATCCTCATGTGGGTGTCGGCGATCCTTGCGTTCGCCGTGATGTTCCTGGGCGGCCGCAAGCAGGCGCTCGTGCCCACCGGTGTGCAGAACGTCGCCGAATCAGCCGTCGGCTTCATCGAGGACGGCATCATCATGGAGACGATCGGGCCGGACGGGCTCAAGTACACCCCGTACCTTCTCACGCTGTTCACGTTCATCCTCACGTGCAACATATGGGGCCTCATTCCCGGCGTGCAGATGCCGGTGAACGCCCGCATCGCCCTCCCCGCCTTCCTCGCGATCCTCGTGTGGCTCAGCTACCACGTGATCGGCATCACGTCACAGGGCCCGATCCACTACTTCAAGTCGGCCACGATCCCGCCGGGTGTGCCCAAGGCGATCCTCCCTCTCGTGTTCCTCACCGAGCTGATGGGCATCCTCGTCACCCGCCCGCTCTCTCTGGCGGTCCGGCTGTTCGCCAACATGATCGCCGGCCACCTGCTCCTCGTGACCTTCGCCGTCCTGTGCCAGGCCCTCTTCGACGCCACCGTGGTCGGTGCGGCCCTGCCCTTTGCGCTCCTGCTGTTCCTGAGCGCCTTCGAGATCCTGGTGGCCTTCCTCCAGGCGTACATCTTCACCATCCTCGCCGCCGTGTACATCGGCGGTGCCATGCACCCCGAGCACTAAGAGAAAGATCAAGGAGAACAT
>JBKJSO010000153.1:0-4174 GCA_046595835.1 Acidimicrobiales bacterium
CCCCCGCTTCTACCCGGAGGTGCCCAGCCGCTTCGCGGTGGTCCCCCGCCGGGGCAGCACCGCCGACCTCCGCTGGTTCGAGGCCGACCCCACCTACGTCCTGCACTGGATCAACGCGTTCGAAGACGGCGACGAGGTGGTGCTCGACGGCTTCTTCCAGCACGACCCCTCGCCGGCCAAGCGCGACACCACCGACTCGCACATGGCCAGCGTCTACCGCTACCTCGACCTCGAGCAGCTCCAGACCCGTCCCCATCGCTGGCGCTTCAACATGGTCACCGGCGAGACACGCGAGGAGCCGCTGTCGGACCGGATCATGGAGTTCGGCATGGTCAACGGCCAGATCGCAGGCAGGCCCTACCGCTACACCTACAACGTGACCGGCTCCCCAGGCTGGTTCCTCTTCGACGGCCTGGTGAAGCACGACCTCGAGACGGGTCGCGAGGAGCGCTACGCGTTCGGCGAGGGCGTGTACGGCAGCGAGACGCCCTTCGCGCCGCGCCTCGGTGCCACCGCGGAGGACGACGGCTACCTCGTCACCTTCACCACCGACATGGTGCGCGACTGCAGCGAGTGCCTCGTGTTCGACGCCACCGACATCACCGCCGGCCCCATCGCCCGCGTGCGACTCCCCGAGCGCATCAGCAGCGGTACCCACTCCTGCTGGACCCCCGCGCCCGCGCTCCCCGCCGTCTGAGTCGAGGGCAGGCTCAGGGGCAGCCCGGGCCCGAGGGGCGATCGGGGACGTTCGGATCGACGACCTCGACGTGCACGTGGGGCCACGGCGGGGTGCCGGTGTCGTCCTCCACCGTCGAGGGGAACGGGAGCACCCGGGCCCGAGCGGCGAGGCGGGTGATGCCCGCCTCCACCCGTTGACCCTTGACCAAGGCGAGGCCCTCGATGTGGAACATCTTCACCTCCCAGCCCGGGTGCGCGTCCGGCTCGATGACGGCGTACTGGTCGACGTTGTCGCAGTAGAGCGTGTAGCTGCCGGCCCGCAGCACGGTGCCGGTGACCGGCACCCGCAGCTCGCGGTTGGGCTCCACGACGATGTCGGCGGCGCCTTGCGGGTCGGTGTCGCGCCCGCGATCCTTCTGCACGAACCACCGAGCCGAGCTGGGCAGCGCGCTCTGGTGCTGGGCGCCGTCGTGACCCGACTGGTGGAACCCGATGGCCTCCACGTGATCGGACGGGTGGTGGAGCGTGACCGGTCCCGCGGTTGCGTAGGGCACCCACGTTTGCTCGTAGACCACGCGCGCCGGATGGGGCCGCGTGGTGGTGGGAGCCACCACGGTGGTCGGGACCGAGGTGGTGGGCAGTGCGGTGATGGGGGGCGGAGCCGCCGTGGTGGTCAGCGCCAGCGCGGTCGTGGTGCTGGCCGCGGAGGTCACGGGCGCCCGCTCCACGGGCCGATCGTCAGGAGACGCCTGGGCCCCGCTCCCACAGGCCCCGGCGAGGAGAGCGACGACGGCGAGAGCCAGCCGCGGTCGTCGCACACATCGGGTCGGCATGAGGATCAGGGTACGCACCAACCTCGTGCGATCCGGGGTCGGTGCGGCAATCAACCCTCGGGCGCACCGGCCGAGTGTGAACCGACCGGATCGCTCGCCGCGACAGGTCTGGGGAACGGGGTGGCTTACGCCCCGCCCGGCTCGTTGGAGGCCCCCGTGCGCTCGCTCCCCCGCTCTCTCGCCCTGATCGCTGTCATCACCCTCGCTGGCGGGCTCACCGCCTGCGGCTCGGACGGAGCCACCGTCACCGTCGGCGCCCCCGACGACGGGGCGACGGTGGCGGGTGGCGTCGACGTCAACCTCGCCGCCGACGGCATCACCATCGAGAAGGCCGGCACGGTCCGCGATGGCGCTGGCCACTTCCATGTGCTTGCCGACACCGGATGCGCCAAGGTTGGCGAGGTCATCCCGAAGGACGCTGATCACGTGCACCTCGGCAAGGGACAAGCCGAGGCCACCGTCTACCTCGAGCCCGGGAAGCACGAGCTGTGCGTGCAGGTGGGCGACGGGGAGCACCACGCCCTCGACGTGACCCGTGTGGTCAAGGTCGACGTGGGCGTCGGGACCATCGACCAGTGGTGTTCCACGATCAGTGAGGTCGATGACCTGTTCCAGGTCACCGACAACAGCAGCGACGACCTCGCCGTGAAGCAGGTCGGCTACGAGAGCATCCGCCGTCTGCTTGCTCAGGTCCACGCCCGCCTCGACCTCGTCGATGCCGACACGCGCGCCGCCGTGACAACCGCCATCGACGCCGCGTCGACCATCGCCAAGGTGATGGCCACGGTCGACGATCAGGCGCAGGTCGAACAGGAGCTGGCCCCGATCTTCAACGCTGCCGACGACCCGTTCACCCCGGCGGCGGGGTGGATCCAAGACACCTGCAACGTCTCGATCACGGACTGAGGAACCGGGGGTCAGGCGGCCGACGTAGCCGCCTGGCTCGTCGGGGCGAGGTCGACGTCCTCCAGGAAGATGCACTCACCGGGGCAATCCTCGGCGGCGGCGAGAGCGGCGCTCGTCAGAGCATCGGGCACTGGCGCGAGCGACTCGGCCCCGCCCGGGTCGTTCATCGCATCGCCGGCCGGGTCCACGACGTAGGAGATGCCATCCTCGAGCAGCACGAACAGGTCGGGGCAGTGGTCGGTGCAGAGCCCGTCGCCCGTGCACAGGTCCTGATCGATCCACACGTGCAACAACGCCGCACCTCCGCGAGTCCTCGCGACTGCGATGCTACGCCCGCCCACCGCGCATCGGGGCCTGTGCTGGCATGATCCGCCGATGAAGATCGGACTGTTCGCACCGCTCGGCAACGGCAACGCCACCGCCGAGGTCCTCCGCACCCTGGGCCGCGAGGCTGAGGCTCGCGGGTTCGAGTCGATCTGGGTGGCGGAGCACGTCGTGCTGTTCGACGACTACGCGTCGCAGTACCCGTACTCGCCGGACGGCCGGTTTCCCGGGGGCGCCGACACCGGCCTGCTGGAACCGCTCACGGCCCTCACCTACCTCGCCGCGGTCACCGACCGGATCCGCCTCGGCACCGGCATCTGCCTCGTGCCGCAGCGCAACCCGGTCTACACGGCCAAGCAGGTCGTGGACCTCGACGTGCTCTCGGGTGGCCGCGCCGACTTCGGCGTCGGCATCGGCTGGCTGGCCGAGGAGTTCGCCGCGGTCGCGGCCCCGTTTGCGCGCCGCGGCGCGCGCTGCGACGAGTACCTCGCCGTCATGCGCACCCTCTGGTGTGACGAGCTCTCGGAGCACCACGGCGAGCTCTACGACCTACCCCCCTGCAAGATGTACCCGAAGCCGATGCAGCAGCCGCACCCGCCCATCCACATCGGCGGCGAGAGCGCGGCCGCCATGCGCCGAGTGGCCACCCAGGGCCAAGGCTGGTACTCGTTCAACCGCACGCCCGAGCAGCTCGACGAACCCCTCACCCGCCTCGACGCCACGCTCGCCGAGCATGGCCGCTCCCGGGCCGACGTCGAGCTCACCGTGTGCCCCTACTTCAACCCCACCACGCCGGCTGACGTGGAGGCCTACCGCTCGCGCGGCGTCGACCGCCTCGTCGTGCTGTGCCTGGCCTTTGACGCCGACATGGTGGTGGCCAGCCTCGACCAGCTCGTCACCGACGTCCTCACCCCCGCCGCCGGCTGACGACGGTCGCGGTTCGGCCACGGGCCCGCCCGGCTCACGCAAAGGTGCGCACGAGCTCCAAGACCGACGCCACATCGGGTCCGCGGCCGGAGAGGTCGGTGTCGGCGGCGCTGGCCCGCTGACCGGCCACCTGGCACAGGTCGAGCGCCGAGCCGGTGACGGTCGTGACCGCAGGCTCGTCGGGGGCGAAGACCCACATCTCATCGATGCCGGTGAGCTCGAAGCGCACGGGCCCGGCCATGGGCCGGCCGGCCGAAGCGAAGGCATAGGGCAGCGTGCGCCACGCGAGGCGCGCGATGTGGCGCATGCGCTCGCTGAGCTCGACGGGCCGACCGAGCGCGGTGAGCACGTCGCCGGTGTGGATCCAGCACTCGGCCAGCCGCGTGGTGGCAAGCGTGCGAGCGGCCATGTCGCCCACGACCCACTCCACCCGCGCTCGGGGCTCGGCGGCGAAGAACGCGGCGCGCAGCGCAGCCGCGCCAGCGAGCCAGCGGTCGTGCACCTCC
>JBKJSO010000156.1:0-7355 GCA_046595835.1 Acidimicrobiales bacterium
CGCCGGCCAGATCCATGGGTTCATGGGCATGGCCACGATGCTCGACGACGGCAAGGACGCTGTCGAGCGCGCTGGCGCGGCCCTCCGAGCTGCGCTCGCGTGAGGCGAGCCGTCCTCGTGCTCGCTCTGGTGGCGACCGGCGCCTGCGCGGCCGGGCAAGACCCGGGGATCGCGCCACCCGCCTCGGCTGGGTCGGTTACGACCTCGCGCTCGCTCGGTGCGTGTCCCCCCGGCGGACCCGATGCTACGACCCCCGCTGCGGGCTGCATCGGCAAGGACGGCTCGGTCATCCGCCCCTGACGCACCGGTGTTGACGGCCGCCGATCCTGAGAACGAGCCGCGCCTCACCACCAGCCGAGCGCGCGGGCCTCTCGTTCGAGGTCGTCCCGAAACGCTGGATCGGCGATGGCGACCAGCGCCCGGGCTCGCTCTCGCAGCGAGCGTCCGCGGAGCTCAGCGACGCCGTGCTCGGTGACGATCTTGTCCACCGTGTTCTTGAGCGTGGTAACGATCGACCCTTCGCGCAGGCGGGGCACGATGCGCGACACGGTGCCGTGGACCGCGGTCGAGGGGAGCACGAGGAAGCCCTGCCCTCCGGGTGAGTACATGGCGCCGCGAGCGAAGTCGGCTTGGCCGCCGGAGCCCGACCACAGACGACCGTTGATCGTCTCCGACGCTGCCTGACCGAGCAGGTCGACCTCGACGGTGGCGTTGATCGACACAAAGCTCCGCTCCTGTGCGATCACCCGGGGATCGTTGACCCAGTCGACCGGGAGGAGCTCGACGGCCGGGTTGGCATCGAGGAAGTCGTAGAGGCGTTGCGTGCCGAGCGCGAACGTAGTGACGACCTTGCCAGGGCGACGGGTCTTGTGCACCCCGGTGATCACCCCGAGCTCGACGAGCTCGACTGCTCCATCGGAGAGGAGCTCGGTGTGCATCCCGAGCTCGCGGTGGCCCCTCAGCCCGTCGAGGACGGCGTTGGGGATCGAGCCGATGCCAGCCTGGATGCAGGCCCGATCCGGGATGCGATCGGCCACGTGCTGAGCGATCAGGCGGTCCACAGCATCCGGAGCTTCGGGGGCGATCTCCACGAGCGGGCGGTCCACCTCGCACCACCCGGCCACCTGGGAGAGGTGGATGCTGTTGCGACCCATCGTCCTCGGCATGCTCGGGTTGGCCTCCACGAAGAAGGGCACCCGTCCGATGAACGGCGCGACGTAGTCCGAGTTGGTGCCGAGGCTCACGTACCCGTGGCGGTCGGGAGGCGAGCAGGCGGCCACCACGATGAACTGCTCGAGGTGCCGCAGCAGAAGGGGCACCTCGCTGAAGTGACACGGCACCACGTCGACGCCGCCGGCGTAGAAGTGCGGGCGGGTGATGTGCGAGAGGAAGTAGCTGACGTGTCGCAGCTGGTCGCCGTAGCGACCGTCGAGGTACGCCCGGTCGTGGAGCGCGTGCATCTGATGGACGCGCACACCCTCGAGTCGTCCGGTCGCGGCGGCCGCCTCGATGGAGTCGAGCACGGTCACCGGCTCGCCGTTGGCCACGGGCACCACGACGTTGGTGCCCGCCGAGAGGAGCTCGGTCACCGCCGCTGCGGGTCCCGGCGGGGGGAGAGGGCTCACCGGTCCTGTCTAACCCGCAGGCGCCCCCGCCTCAGCGCGGAAGCGGCGAAGCCGGAGGCTGTTGGACACCACGAACACGCTGGAGGCGCCCATGGCGGCGCCCGCAATGAGGGGGTTGAGTAGGCCGGCGGCCGCCAGAGGGATGGCGGCCACGTTGTACGCGAACGCCCAGAACAGGTTGCCCTTGATCGTGGCGAGCGTGCGACGCGAGAGGCGGATGGCGTCGCCGGCCACGCGCAGGTCGCCCCGCACGAGGGTGAGGTCGCTGGCTTCGATGGCCACGTCCGTGCCCGTCCCCATGGCGATGCCCAGGTCGGCTTGGGCAAGGGCGGCCGCATCGTTCACGCCGTCGCCCACCATTGCGACCACCTTGCCCTCGCCCTGCAGACGACGCACCACCTCGACCTTGTCGGCGGGTAGCACCTCCGCGATCACCTCGTCGATGCCCACGAGCTCGGCAACGGCCTGCGCGGCCAGCTTGTTGTCGCCGGTGAGCAGCACCGGGGTGAGGCCGAGCGCACGGAGGCGGACGATGGCGTCGGCGCTGGTGGGCTTCACCGTGTCGGCCACCACGATCAGACCTCGGATGGCTCCATCCCATCCGACGAAGATCGGCGTGTGGCCTCGCGCCTCGGCGACGGACTGCGCGAGGCGCAGCTCTTCGGTGATGGGCATGGACCAGTCGTCGAGGAGCCGGGCCCGGCCGACGACCAGCGCGTGCCCCTCGACCACCCCCTGCACGCCGAGCCCCTCGAGGTTGCCGAAGCCATCCACGGACGGCAGATCGCCGATGCGCTCTCTTGCGCCAGCAGCGATGGCCTGCGCGATCGGATGCTCGGACGCCCCCTCGAGCGCACCCGCCAGCCGGAGGACCTCGTCGACGGCGGTGCCAGTGACCGGTACGACATCCACCAGCGCCATGCGCCCTGTGGTGACGGTGCCGGTCTTGTCGAGCACGATCGTGTCGACCTCGCGGGTGGACTCGAGGATCTCGGGGCCCTTGATGAGGATCCCGAGCTGGGCGCCGCGGCCAGTGCCGACGAGCAGCGCCGTTGGGGTGGCGAGGCCGAGCGCGCAGGGGCAGGCGATGATCAGCACGGCCACCGCGGCGGTGAACGCCGTCGCCGCGCTCTCGCCGGTGCCGAGCCAGAACCCGAGCGTGCCGGTTGACAGGGCGATGACAATCGGCACGAACACGGCGGCCACCCGGTCGGCCAGGCGCTGCACGGGGGCCTTGCCCGACTGTGCGGCGCTCACGAGGCGAGCGATCTGGGCGAGCGCAGTGTCCGCGCCCACGCGGGTTGCCGCCACGATCAGCCGCCCCCCGGCGTTCACCGTGGCGCCGGTGACAGCATCGCCAGGACCAACCTCCACGGGCACAGGCTCACCCGTGAGGAGCGAAGCGTCGATCGCGGAGGAGCCCTCCTCGACGATCCCGTCGGTGGCTACCTTCTCGCCCGGTCGCACGACGAAGCGATCCCCCACGCCGAGCTCGCCGATGGCGATCCGCACCTCGCCGGTGGCCCGCAGCACGGCCACATCCTTGGCGCCGAGATCGAGCAGCGCCCGGAGCGCGGCGCTGGAGCTGCGCTTGGCCCGCGCCTCGAAGTAGCGCCCGGCCAGGATGAACACGGTGACGGCCGAAGCCACCTCGAGGTAGATCTCGTCCTTCCCCGCCCCGCGCTCCACGGCGAAGCTGACCCCCATCTTCATGCCCGGTGCGCCGGCCGCTCCCCAGAACAGCGCGTAGACGCTCCACCCGAAGGCGGCGAGGGTGCCCACGGAGATGAGCGTGTCCATGGTGGCGGCGCCGTGGCGGAGGTTCAGCCACGCCGCCCGGTGGAAGGGCCAGGCCCCCCACACCACCACGGGCGCAGCCATCGCGAACGCGAGCCACTGCCAGCTGTCGAACTGGAGGCGGGTGGCCATCGAGAGCACGAGCACGGGGAGCCCGAGCAGCGCCGAGCCGATGAGGCGCTGACGCAGTACCCGAAGCTCGAGATCCTCGGCCTCGACGCCATCGTGTCCTCCGCCATCGGCCTCGCCAGTCGTGGGGCGGGCCGGCAGGCTGGCTGAGTAGCCGATCGACTCGACCTGGGCGATGAGCGCCTCGGTCGTGACGCCCTCGTCGACGACGACATGCGCCTGCTCGGTGGCGTAGTTCACGCTGGCCTCGACTCCGTCGAGCCTGTTGAGCCGCTTCTCGATGCGCGCCGCGCACGACGCGCAGGTCATGCCGCCGATCTCGAGGTCGATCGTGCTGGGCTGCGGGTGGGCCCGGGCGGTGTCGGTCATCTCGTCAGTGCTCCATCGGCGTGAACGGGGAGTGCTGGCCGGTCGTCATCGGAGACGGGTGGGGCGCGGGGTCGGGTCCGACGGCGGCTCCGAGCCCCAGGCCGAGCCCGAACACGACCGTGAGCACCAGCGCGAAGGCGGCGAGGCGGGCGGCGACGCTCACGACGCCAGCTCGTACCCGGCTTCGTCGACAGCGGCCTCGATCTCGGCGCGGTCGAGCGGCGCCGCGCTCTCGACCGTGGCTGTGCCGGCGGCGAGGTCGACCCGCACGTGGGTGACGCCATCGAGACGGCTGAGCTCTGCGGTGACGGCCTGCACGCAGTGCGAGCAGGTCATCCCAAGGACTGTGTAGGTCTCGGTGGCGGGACGGGCGACGGTGGGTTCGCGGTCAGACATGGGTCAGGCCTTGACGAGCCGCTCGATGGCCTTGGACGCCTCGGTCACCATGCGGTCGGCGTGGGCTGGGTCGTCGCCCATCGCGGCATCTCGCACACAGTGGCGGAGGTGCTCGTCGACCAGTCCCACCGCAACGCTCTGAAGCGCTTTGGTGGCCGCGCTTACCTGCGTGAGCACGTCGATGCAGTACGTGTCCTCCTCGATCATGCGCTGCAGACCCCGCACCTGTCCCTCGATCCGCTTGAGGCGGGCGAGGTAGTCGTCCTTGTGCATCTCGTAGCCAGGCATACCGTTCAGTATACCGGTAGGGGGTATCCTCCGTACATGGGAACAGAGGCGCCGCCGCCGCGTGACGTCACCCTCGTGCTCTGCCGTCGCGACGGATCGATCGTCGGCGCTCTGTCGCCCTTCGCGGTGACCGTGCCGTGGTGGCAGGAGGTGGCGCCGATCGTGGACGCCGCGAGTGACCGCTACAGCGTCGCTGTCACCGTGCTCCGGCTCCTGCACGCTGTGCCCAACGAGCGCAGCGCCGGGGGCCCGGTCACCTACCTCGCAGAGATCGACGACGGCTCAGCCCCGACCACCACGCCGTGGGTGGGCGATCTCCGCCCCGACGCCCCGCGGCGGGCCACGTGGGCTCGACCGGGAGGGCCCGCGGCTGACCTCGCGTGGGCCGATGCGGCGCTCGTCGCGCTCGGCATCCCCCGCGTGGCAGCGGCGCAACAGGTGCGCACCTGGAACCTGTCGAGCCTGTGGCGCATCCCCACCGACGACGGGGCCGCGTGGCTCAAGGTGGTGCCGCCGTTCTTCGCCCACGAGGGAGCGGTCGTGTCGGCGCTCGCCGGCCACGACGGGCCGCGCGTGCTGGCGAGCAGCGGGCCCCGCCTGCTCATGGCGGAGGCGGCCGGGGAGGATCAGTACGAGGCCGTCGGTGCGGTCTTGATCGCCATGGTCACGCTGCTCGTGCGCATCCAGGCCCAGTGGGCGGCGCGGGTCGACGAGCTGCTGGTCATGGGGGTCCCCGACTGGCGGAGTGCAAAGCTCGTCGGGCGGCTGGCCACGCTCGTGCGGGCCCATGCGGCCCGGCTCGACATCGATGTGGCGGACCGCCTCGAGTCGCTCGTCCACGGGCTCCCCGAGCGGTTCGCGCAGATCGCCGACTGCGGCCTGCCGGACACGCTCGTCCATGGCGACTTCCATCGCGGGAACGTGCGCCGAGCGGGCGAGCGGCTCGTGCTCCTCGACTGGGGCGACAGCGGTGTGGGTCACCCAATGCTCGACCAAGCCGCTTTCCTCGATCGCATGCCGTCTGGCGATCGCCTGGCCGTGCGCGCCGCGTGGGCACAGTGCTGGCGCGAGTGGGTTCCTGGCTGCGATCCGGTGCGGGCGGCCGCCCTGCTCGAGCCGGTGGCCGCGCTGCGCCAGGCTCTCATCTACCAGACGTTCCTGGATGGGATCGAGGAGGACGAGCGCATCTACCACGCTCATGATCCCGGCATCTGGCTCAGGCGGGCCGCTCGCCTCGCGGCTTCGGCGCCGGGGCCTACGTTGTCCTGACGAGTGGTGGTCTGGCACCGACGAGGAAGAGCTGGGGGATGGATGTGAGGGAGCACGGGTTCACGTTCGAGATCGAGGCATCGCCGGAGGAGGTGTGGAAGGCCCTCCACCCTCGGCTACGGCCGATGCCACCGGGCGAGCACCTCGTGATCGAGCACGGTGACGTGCGCATCGAGATCGTCCACCCGGGCGACGCCGATGGCATGGGTCTGGTGCGCCATTGCTCGTTCCGCGTGCCTCGCTACCTCCTGAGCGGCGGCGTGGGCCGGTCGTGGGAGGTCATCACGGACTCGATCCCCAACGAGTTCTCCCGCTACGAGGCCGTGGGCAAGCCGCTGTGGTCCAAGGCCACCGGGTGGCATCGCCTCGAGGACCTCGGTGCGGGCCGAACGCGGGTGACCTTCGGCGAGACCTACGAGGCCTTCAACCCACTGGCGCGGCGCTTCCTCGAGGCGCGCGTCCACCGCTTCATCTCCAAGGACAACGACGTGCTGATCAGGAGCGCCGTGGAGCAGGGGGTGGCGGCTCGCCGGGCGCGGGCCGCCGGTCGCTGACCTAGTCGCTGACCGAGGGAAACGGCGCGCCGAAGCGGTCGAGGTGCGCCACCGCCCACACGGGGCGCCGGCGCGGCGGGCCGAGCACGCGGGCAGGACGGCCGAGCGGGATCACCGCGAAGGGGCGCACCCCCTCAGGGAGGCCGACGACCTCGCCGAGCGCGTCGGGCACCTGCGCGGCGAGGGTGGTCATCGAGGAGCCGTAGCCCAGCGCCGCCGCGGCGAGCAGCAGGTTCTGGGCGGCCGGGTAGATCGACGAGGCCAGCAGCGCGCTCGATGCGCCGTCTCGGCCATCGCCCGCGATCACGATGAGCACGGGTGCACCGCCGTAGCCGCTGCCGAAGAAGGTGTCCACGGCGCTGAACAATCGGCCGTCGAGGCTCGCCCGCGAGTGCTCACGGGCACCGCCCTGCCACACCCGCTGCGTGAGATCGGCGATCGCGGCACGCGTGCTCGGGTCGCGGACGACCACGAACACCCACGGCTGACGATTCTCGGCGCTCGGCGCGTGGGTCGCCGCCTCGAGGATGGTCTCGATGTCGGCGTCGTCGACCGGATCGCCGGAGAAGGCCCGGCACCCCCGTTGACTACGCATGACGTCGAGCACCACGGGCGCATCATGGCCGTCGCGACTCCCCGTCGCCAGGCCGGCCGCGAGGGCGGCGGTGGAACTGAGCGTGACCTCGGCCGCGTCGATCGTCCCGGCTACGGTGCCCGCTTAGTCACGGGCGTCGCCCTCCCGTGGAGGGCGACGCGAATCGGGCTCTCTTGTTGGTGAGGTGATTGCGATGTTCCGCCATGTGGTGCTCTTCCGGCAGGGTCGCCAACGCGGCGTCGATGGCGGCGCGGGCGGCCGCATCGGCGTCGTCGGTCCAACGGAAGAGCACCACATGGCGGAACATCGCAACCACCTCACCAACAAGAGAGC
>JBKJSO010000084.1:0-37208 GCA_046595835.1 Acidimicrobiales bacterium
GTGGGTTCGGGCCGGGAGCCAACGTCGGGTTCCGCCACATCCTCGCCCACCCCCACCCCGACGACGGCGAGTGGGTCGGCCTGGCCCCCCAGGACGCCGAGCCGGCGGCCGACTGCCTCACCCGCATCATGGCCACGGTGGCCGAGCGACCGCGTGCGGGGCTGGCCTGTGCCGACTTCGGCGACGGCGCCACGCCGGTGGTGGACCCCTACTTCGGGGGCATCCTCGCCGCTGCGACCGTGGAGGAGGGATGGGAGCCCGCCGGGCACCCGCACGGCACCCTCATGCTGGCCCGCCGTGACGTCCTCAACGAGGTGGGTCTCTTCGACGAGCGCTACTTCGCCTACTGCGAGGAGGCCGACCTCGCGCTGCGCGCCGCCGACGCAGGCTGGGAGACGGGCCTGATCCGTGGCGCCATCGTGGTGAACCCCGACCTCGGCACGCGCATCGCCGTGATCGACTACCTCCAGCTCCGCAACACGCTGCTCCTCGTGCGCGAGCACTCCGGTCGGTACCACGCCACGATCCGAGGCCTGCTCGCCGTGGGGCAGCTCGTGAGCGGCCTCGTGTCGCCGGCGCGCCGCGGTCCTTACTGGGACCCGTGGGCCCGGGTGCGGGCGCTCGTCGACCACGCTCGCGGCCGCTACGGCCCACCGCCCGCGGCCCTGCTCCACCGATAGCCCCCTCGCTCAGGTGATTCGGCCATCCTCCGCAGCCTGCACCTCGTGGCGGATCCGCAGGAGGTACCAGGTCGACACGATCATCCCGCCGAGGAGCGTGGCCGCCGCGAACATGATCCCCGCCATCCACACCACCTGGCGGCGACCCGACAGCGACCACGCCCACTGCGGGCGCCGAGCTGCGTCGAGGAGGGCCCACAGGGTGAGCGACAGCGGGACGGCGGCGAAGACCGCGAGCACGACGGCCACGGCGAGTCGGCTGAGATCCACGCCGCGGTTCTAGCGCCAGTCGCCCCAGCGATCGAACGGCGCCGCTCGCTGGTGCGGGCGTCTACGGTCGGCGGCCATGCCCCGCCTCAGCCAGCTCAGCCGGTCCATCGTCGGCAAGGTCGCCATCGTCACCGGCGCGGCCAGCGGGATGGGGCGTGCCACCGCGCAGCTCTTCGCCGATGAGGGCGCCCTCGTGGCAGCCCTCGATCGCGATGCCGACGGCGTCGCTGCGGTGGTGGCGGAGATCGAAGGAGCGGGTGGGCGAGCCGTGGCGATCGGCGTCGACCTTGCCGACGGAGACGCCACCGACGCGGCGATCGCATCGGCTCGCGCCCGGCTCGGCGCCATCGACATCCTCGTCAACAACGCCGGCGTGAGCATCCCGGCCCCGATCGAGATGGATGGGTTCGAGGCCGCGTGGGCCACCACGCTGGCCGTGAACCTCACCGCCTACACGCGCACCATCCGTGCTGCGGTGGCCGACCTGCGGCGCGAGGGCGCGGGACGGATCGTGAACATCGCCTCCACCGAGGGTCTCGGCGCCACCGCCTACATGGCCCCGTACACGGCGGCCAAGCACGGCGTGGTGGGCCTCACCCGCTCGCTCGCGGTGGAGCTCGGCCCAAGCGGGGTCACCGTCAACTGCATCTGCCCGGGCCCCATCCGAACCGGTATGACGGCCGCCATCCCTAACGACGCCAAGGTGAAGTTCGCCCGCCGGCGCGTCCCGATGCGGCGCTACGGGGAGCCGGAGGAGGTGGCCCAGATCACGCTCTCGCTGGTGCTCCCGGCCTCGTCGTTCCTCACAGGCGCAGTGATCCCGGTCGACGGCGGCCTCACCGTCCAGAACACCTGATCGACAACTAGGTTCAGCGCGATGACGGTGCGGATCGGGTTCCTCGGGGCGGGTCTCATCGCCACCTACCACGGCAAGAGCCTCCGGCGATCGGGGGCCGACCACGTCATCGCGGCCGTGCACGATCCCGACGCGGCGCGCCGTGAGGCGTTCGCGGCCGCCTCCGGAGCCACGGCGATGGCGACCGAGGAGGCCGTGCTCGACGCGGTAGACGCGGTGTACGTGTGCACATGGACGAGCGAGCACCCCCGGCTGGTGGCCGCCGCAGTGGAGCGCCGACTGCCCATGTTCTGCGAGAAGCCCCTTGCGACCACGCTGGAGGGCGCGCGGGCGATGCGCGACGCGGTGGTGGCGGCCGGCGTGGTGAACCAGGTGGGTCTGGTGCTGCGGTCCAGCCCGTCGTTCCTCGAGCTCGAGCACCAGCTGGCCCAACCTGCGAATGGTCGCGTGCAGGCCGTCGTGCTGCGCGACGACCAGTTCCTCCCGGTGCAGGGCATGTACGGCTCCACCTGGCGCGGCGATGTGGCGCGCGCCGGCGCGGGCACGATGCTCGAGCACTCGATCCACGACGTCGACGCCCTCGAGTGGCTCCTCGGGCCCATCACCTCGGTCAGCGCCCGATCATCCACCTTCCACGACAACCCCGGCATCGAGGACACGGTCGTGGCGAGCATGGAGTTCGACGGCGGCGCGCAGGGCAGCCTCACCAGCGTGTGGCACCAGCTCCTCGAGCGGCCCAGCCTCCGTCGCCTCGAGGTGATCTGCGAGCGGGCCTTCTTCACGCTCGAGCATGACGTCATGGGGCCCATCACCTGGACGCGGGCCGACGGCGAGTCAGGCTCGCTCGAGGGCGAGGCCCTCTTCACAGCGGTGGCCGAGCGCCACGACGGTCGCCTCCCGAACCAGGACCGCGGCTTCGTGGAAGCCGTGGCGTCCGGTCAGCCTGGCCCCCACCCCGACCTCAGCACGGCCGTGCGGGCTCACGAGGTCGTCGACGCCGTCTACCGCTCGGCCGCCGAGGGCGGCTCACCCGTTCTGTGTGCTCTCAACCACGACATACGTGGCTGAGGGTGCACAGAAGCTGTTAGTGGTTGGTCACTCGGCGGGTGAGGCGGTCGGCGCCGGCATCGAGGCCGGGGAGCTGGGCCTGGAGCGGGAGCCCGAGGCTGGCGACGCGGTCGAAGACGAGGGTCTCGGCCTCAGCCCAGCTGGTGGCGCGTGGCCCGTCGACATCGCGGTTGTAGGGAGCGTCGAACACGATCACGTGGTTGCCTGCCTGGCGCAGGGCGGCGACGTTGTGCGACGCATCGTCGATGTAGGCGTCGGCCTCCACCTCGGGCTTGGCGCCGAGGAAGCAGATGTCGCGATAGGGGATGCCCTCGTCGTCGAGCCAGGCCACCGTGTCGGCCACCGCGATCGCATGCCCCCAGTTCACGCACAGCCGGTGGGTGATGATCCGGATCCACACGCCTGCGTCCGACAGCCGCCACAGGGCCTCCGCCACGCCGGCCATGGCTGGCATGTGGCGGAACATGCGGTGCTCGAGCACCGCCACCCGATGGAGGCGGTCGAACTCGTCGGGACCGTCGATGCCCCACTCGGCGAAGTCCCACGACCGGGCGTCGCCGAGCGTGTCGGGGTCGACGTCGCGGTCCTTGGCCACCACGCGTCGGAAGGCGGCCGTGTAGTCGCCGCACACGCCGTCGAGGTCGACCCCGAGGATGAAGTCGCGGCTCATGGGGCCATGCTCACAGGGCCGCGCCGAGGAAGTCGAGGGTGGCGTCGATGGCGCCGAAGTCCTTCGGCGTGGCGAAGTGGTCGACGTTGCGCAGCGTGACCAGCTCGGCCTGGGGTAGGGCCTCGGCCAGCGGCTCGCCCGGTCCGGCGAAGTCCTTGTCGCCGATGACGATGAGCACGGGCAGCTCCACACGAGCGAGGCGCTCGGGCGTGAGGGCGGGTCGCCGCGAGCGCAGGCAGGCGGCCAGCGCTTCGCGGTCGACGCCCGGCTGCTGGGCCAGGCCTGCGAAGTACTGCACGACTGGATTGGTGGGATCGCCGTCGCCTTCGATGGCGCGCAGGATCACGTCGCTGCCCTCGGAGCGAAGGAGGTTGGCGCCCACGCCGGTGAGCACGAGCCGACTGAAGCGCTCGGGCATCTCGGTGGCGAGGGTGAGCAGCACCCGGGCGCCCAATGAGAACCCGATGGCGTCGACCGGCTCGTCGGGGAGCTGCGCGGCGACGAGCGACTCCATGGCCTCGTAGGCCGACGGCTCATGCGGTTTGTCCGCGGTGCCGTGGCCGAGCAGGTCGATGGGGATCGTGGTGCGGCCGCTGTCAGCGAGGAGGTCGAGCCACCCGTTGTCGCCCCAGGTGCGGGCGCTAGAGGTGGCGAAGCCGTGGACGAGAGCGACAGGAGCGGGCACGGCGCGGACCCTATCGGCGCCTGGCGCCGCGGAGGGCGATCACGATCGCGTCCACGACGATGGCCAGGACCGCGAACCAGGCGATCGGGTGGGCGCGGTGAAGCTCGGCCGCCCAGTCCAGACCAGGGGCGATGTGGTGGCGCAGCACCGTCAACACGACGTAGCTGGCGCTGGCGCCCATGGCGGCGGGAGCCGCCAGCGCGGTGACGCGGCGAGGGAGTGCGCCGCGGGCGACGACGAGCGTGAGGAGTCCCACGAGGAGCGCGACGACCGGGCTCACGAGCGCCGCGCCGAGCCCGGCCAGCGCGACGGCCACGGCCGCTGCCGCGGGGTAGGACAGGGGCGGTCCCGCAGTGTCGACCGAGGCCAGCGTTAGGGAGTCGGGCCCACCTGCCTCCCAGTCGCTCGCCGCGGGCCGCCGCGTGCGCTTGGATCCGGCCGGTCGCCGAACCGTGAGGCCAATGCAGACGAGCGCGGCGGCGAGCGACCCCCACAGCGCAAGGTCGACCCGATGCTGGGGCGTGAAGCGGAGCGACACCTGGAAGGAGGCGCGACGGGGGCTGATCTGCCACCCGTTGGCGAACCCGTCCACGAGGGTCGGCGCGCCGAGATCCTTACCGTCGATGGTGGCGTGCCACCCGGTGTTCCAGCTCTGGCCGAAGGCGAGCCAGAACGGAGAGTCAGGCCGCGCCCCGCTGACGCGCAGGTCGACGGCGTCGGCGCTCTGGTGCACGACGGTGGTCGTCGGGGGCGGGCTCGAGGCTGACGCTCTGGCGGCGGCCCGGAGCGTGCTCGTCGGGTCGACGGTTGGAGCACCGCCTGCCCCAGAGCGCAGCACGAGGCGGTCGATGTCGACGCCCGTGTCAGAGCCCCGCGCGGCACGGAGCTCGTGGTCGCCGCTCGTCAGGTCCACCGGCGCCCCCGTGCAGGAGGTGAGCGGGAGCGGCGCTCCTGTGACCGCGTCGGCGGCCGTGCCCGTCACCTGAACGGGCAACGGGTGCCCGTCGAGCGTCACGAGGTCGGTGCGGCATCCGGTGGCAAAGGCGCCGCGCGGCGCCGGCCGCTCGAAGCCGGCCGCCCCGAGCTCGGCGACCGCCACAGGCATCGTGCGGAGCTTGTGGGTGCGCCAGTCCGGCGTGTCGATGCCGCGCACGGCCTCGATCGTCACCCGCAACCGGCTCGCGCTGACCGGGCCCGGGAGCGCGATGGACGCCGTCCTCGTTGTGCCGGGGCGCGCCCCATCGGCGATGGTGGGTACTGCCGCGGACGTCATCCGCTGTCCGTCGACCTCGATCCCGAGCTGCGTGGGCACCGAATGGCGGCCGTCAGCTAGCAGCGTGAGGTCGAGGTGGTCCACGACGCGTGGCGACGGGCTCGTCACCTCGATCCACTGGCCGGCTTGCTCGCCGAACGCGGGGGTCCAAGCCGTCGCCCGATCGCCATCGAGAGCGGCGCTGGCCCGCGCCGCCGGTCCGGCCATCCGGCTCGAGGACGCGGCGATCGTGCCGGCGCTCGGATCGAGCTGGCGGTCGAGCAGGGCATCGGCGGCGCGGGGCGAGAGGCGGGCGGTGCCGCTCAGCGCGAAGCCGCGGGACGTCGGCAGATCGAGGAGGCGAACGAGCGCCGGCTCCTCGTCGAGGCGCTCGACATCGGTGGGCGCTGAGCGCAGGCGGGTGAGCACGACCGCGAGGGCATGGTCGGACGAGGCGGGCCCTGCTCGGCGCAGCAGGTCGACGGGTGGGCGGATGGCTTCGTCGAGGCGGAGGTCGCCGACGCGGACCTCGGCGAAGCCGGTGCTCGTGAGGCCCCCGGAGCGGGCGTGTCGGCCCGCGGTGTCGGCGAGCACCTCGATGGTGAGGCGCGAGAACGTGCGTCGGCCGATGTCGACGGTCTGGCCGGTTCCGCTGCGGGAGCGGTCGTTGAGGTCGACGGCGACCTGCGGCCCGCCGTCGAAGCGCAGCGCGACCCGGCTGACCCATCGGTTGATCGGCGGCGGGGGAGCGAGGAAGGTGAGCGTGCTCGTGGTGACCGGTCGCGTGGTGCGCAGCTCGAGCCGCTGACCTTCCACCGGGTCATCGCGCGAGGCGCGCCACGAGGTGGTGGGGTCGCCGTCGACCGCGTTGGCCGGGCGATCCTCGGGGAGGTACTCGTTGCGGCCGCCGTAGGACGTGGCGTTGGCGGTGATGCCGCCTCGGTGGATGGCGACGGTGCGGGCGTCATCGGTAGCCGTGAGGAACACGGGAAGGCGGGCGTCGCTGCGGTCGATGGCCAGCGGAGCGAGCCCGGCCGGCTCCGTGTAGCCGTTGGTGAAGCGGATCGTGCCCCACCGCTCGCCGCGGCGGCGGTTGCTGTCGGTGACGACGAGGATCGCACCAGCGTCGAGGGCGGCGCGGACCTCGACGTCGGACATGGACGCGCTGTAGCGCAGCAGCTCGGTGCCGTCGATGAGACCAGCGGCGGCACTGTCGACGAGGCCGTCGCCGTCGCCGGCCACCACCACCGGCGCGGTCGTGGCCTTGGCGGTGACGATGGGCAGGGCGCGGGTGACGGGCAGGACGGTGACGGGGAAGGGCTCGGCACCGCCACGGGGCGAGCTCAGCTCGAGCTCATCGAGCATTGGTGCTGGTCGCTGGGCCACGTTGGCCGTCGGTGCGCCGAACTCCGTCGCCTCGCCGATGCCGGGCGCGCCGAGGAGGAAGCGCCACAGATCGCGCGGCCGCGGTGTGTCGTAGTGCTCGTACTGGAGGTCGTCGCGCACGAGGAGCTGGCCGGCGCGCATGGTTCGGGCCATCGGGGCGACCGTGCTCCGCTCGGCGATGTTGGCCTGGAGGCGCCCGTCGAAGGCCTTGAGCAGGTTCCACGCCGCGACCCCGCTCATGGGCTGCAGCTCACGGGCGACGATGGGGCGGTCGGTGAGGCCCGGCGTGACGGGATCGACGGTGGTGCCCCAGCGGTAGGACGTGAAGTCGGTGCCGGGCACCTCGAGCACACGCGTGCCATCGTCGGTGGCGTCGAGGTGGGCACCGGCCTCCACCCAGTAGCGCGGGATCGCCTCGGGTCGGCGCAGGTTCTCGGGCACGAAGGTCCGCTGCCACAGCGGCGGGAGGCTGAGGACCACGAGGCCGATCACCACGGCGCTGACGGGGAGCGCGGCCCTGGGCACCCGCCGGCCGAGCGCCTCTGCGCCGGCGCCGAGCATCACGCTCAGGGCGAGGATGACGAGGGGCGCGGCGCGCGGCATGCTCCGCATGGCCATGCCGACATCGCTGTGCAGGAACGAGCGCAGCCCGCGACCGAAGGGTGGTGGGTGGTCGTACGGGTACACGCCGACGGCCAGCGTCAAGCCGACGGCGGCGAGCAGCACCACGAAGGACCGCTCCCGCCAGCGAGCGAGGGCGCCACCGGTCAGCGCGAGCACTGGGATCGAGAACGTGGCCAGCAGCAGCCACACCGAGGTCTGGAACGGGCGGCTCGGTCCTACCCAAGGGCCGAGCGCGTCATCGCCATAGAAGAACCAGTAGCCCAGCCCGCGGAGCACCTCCTGCGCCGAGGATGCAGCTGCCGTCGTCTGCACCGACTCCGTGTAGCGGTGCACGTCGATGCCATTGGTGGCCTGCACCGAGAGCCCCACGATCCACCAGGCGCTGGTGGCCAGCGTGAGGACGCCGATGCGGGCGACGGCGGCGGTAGCGCGACCGACCGTCTGCTCCCGAGTGGCCAGGGCCCACAGCACCCACAGCGCAGGGCCGATGCCGACCAGCAGGATGGAGGTGGCGTTGCTGGTGCCCACCGTGGCGACGACGAGGGCGAAGGCCGCGGGGTGGCGCCAGCTCCTCGTGCGCAGGGCGCGAGCGGTGAGGGCGATCATCCAGGGCAGTGCGGCGAACGGGAGCAGGATCACCGAGATCCGCACCGCGATGGTGAGCAGGTACGGCGTGAGCGCGTAGGCGCACATCGCCACGCCCACGCCGTGCCCGCGCCACCCGTAGGTGCGCAGGAGATAGCGCATGCCGAGGCCGGCCGCCAGCATGATCGAGCCGAGCCACAGCCGCTGGGCCACCCAGTCGGGTGCGCCGGCGTGCTGGAACAGCCAGTAGTAGGGCCCCATCGGCCACAGGAAGCCGATGTTCTGGTGGGTGACCGTGCCCATCCCCACGTGGGGATCCCACATCGACCAGGCGCGGGCCAACATCCGATCGGGATCGAGGTAGAGGTACGACTTGGTGTCGGCCACCACCTGGCCGGGTGAGGTGGCCAGCAGCGGGAGGTAGCAGAGCGCGCCGAACGCGAGGAGCGGGCTGGCCCGACGGAGGCGAGCGCTCAACGGCGGTGGCGGGCGGCCTGCCCGGCCAGCGTGCGCATGACGCCGAGGGCGGTCGTCTCCCAGGAGAGGGCGGCGGCGCGTGCGATGCCGCCGGCTGACAGTCGCTCACGGAGTGCTCCATCGGTGAGGACCAGCGCGAGCGCGGCGCCCAGCTCGTCGGCCGTCCCGGGAACGAGCAGCCCGCTCACCTCGTGGCGAACCGCATCGGTGTGGCCGGCGATGCGGGTGGCCACGGCCGGCGTGCCACACGCGGCCGCCTCGGTGAGCGAGAGCCCCCAACCCTCCCGGGCCGACGCCGATGACGCCACCCAGGCCCCTCGGTAGAGCCGCACGAGCCCGGGCTCGTCGACGCGACCCGTGAGGTGCACCCAGCTCTCCGCATCGAGGCGGCGGATGACGGCGTCGAGGCGCTCTCGCTCGTAGCCCTCGCCGACGATGGTCAGCGTGAGGCCCGGCACGGACGCGCGGGCGACGGCGGCCGCTTCGATGAGGAGGTCATGGCGCTTCACGGGCACGAGGCGGCCGACCGCGACGATGCTCGGGTGGGAGGTCTTGGTGCCCCCCGGCGTGAACGCCGTGCCGAGGCCGTTGTGCACCACGTCGATCTGGCGGGACGGGATGTGCAGCAGCGACACGATCTCGTCGCGGGCCGACTCGGACGGGGTGATGATCCGCGAGCGGCGATAGACGGTGGGTGCGATGCGCCGTTCGATCGTGTCGCCGATGCGGGCCAGTGTGGGGTTGTCGTCGCCGAGCACCATCTGCCACATCTCGGCGTGCACGTGGTGGAGCATCACGGCTCGAGGACCTCGGTACCAGAGCGGCGAGAAGAACGGCATCCCGTTCCAGATCTCGAGAAGCGCGTCGGAGGGGCCGTGGCGACCTGCGAGCTCGGCCAGGGCGGCCCGGGGGAACACGAGGTAGCGACCTGCTCTGCGGATCACCCGGTAGCCGTCGCGTGTCACCGTGTGGGGGTGCCCTGAGGCGAACGAGGAGCGCCAGGTGACCTCGATCCCGGCGGCTGCCCAGTGGCGAGCCAGCTCGGCTGCGTGCACCTCGGAGCCGCCCGCCTCCACATCCTCGAGGTCGCGCCAGGACAGCAGGTGCACCCTGTGGAGGCCGGCGGCGGCGGCGAGGTCCCCGATCTTCGCGAGCCCGTCGGAGCTCGGAGACGACGCAGGCATCGGTTCGACGTTAGCCGAGCGGCCGCGCGGTCCCGGGGCGGCTCAGGCGGTGCGGCGGCCCCGGCCGACGAGCCGCTTCGCTCGGTCTCGCACGCCCCACCACGTGACGAGGCCGAGCTCCTCGACCATCACTGCCATCGACATCTTCGACGCGCCCCGCACGCGATCGGTGAAGATGATCGGCACCTCGGCGAGGGGTCGACCCGTACGTGAGATCCGATACGCCGTCTCGATCTGAAAGCCGTAGCCCTTGGCCCGAGTGCTGAAGACGTCGATCTCGGACAAGGTGGACGCGTCGTACGCACGAAAGCCTGCCGTGGCATCGTGCACGGACATGCCCAGCGCCGCGCAGGCGTAGCGGTTGCCCCACTTGGACAGGGCCCGGCGGTGCCAGGGCCAGTGGGGGATCGACCCTCCGGGCACGTAGCGCGAACCGATGACGGCCGCCGAGCCGGCATCGAGGGCCGCGAGCAGCGACGGCAGGGCGGCCGGGTCGTGCGACAGGTCGGCGTCCATCTGCACGAGGCGGTCATAGCCTCGGTCGAGTCCCACCCGGAACCCGTCTCGGTACGCGTTGCCCAGACCGTCCTTCTTCGGGCGCACCAGCACGTCGATCTGACCGAGGTCGGCGGCTGCTGCTCGGGCCAGTGCGGCGGTGCCGTCTGGGCTGCTGTCGTCGACGACCAGCACGTCGACGTCCGGGGCGGCCGCTCGCACGCGCGTGAGCACCTCGACGACGTTGGCGGCTTCCTCGTAGGTCGGCATGACCACCAGCGTGCGCACCTCGGCGACACTACTCAGGGGTCGGTACCGGCTCTGATCTCCGAGGCAGTGGTCAGCACCGCGTGTAGAGCTCGTACAAGCCGCGCTTCGGGTCGAAGCGGTCCACGCCGAACCGACGCACCAGGCAGAAGCTCCGCGCCAAGACCCGGTTGGGCTCGTCGGGTCCGAACAGCAACGAGTCGTTCGGCTCGTTCCAGTCGTCGCGGATCGTGGAGAGGATCACGACGTCGGCTCGGCGCAGCTCGTCGGCCAGCCCCGAGTCCGGGTCGTTGGCCACGCCGGGATCCATCTCGATGAAGCGGGTGCCGGGCACGAGGTGAGGGAGGAGGTAGTAGAGGAACGCCTCGCTGTAGGGGGTCTTGCGCAGATCGCCTGGCCCGACGATCAAGCGGTCACCCGGGTGGGTGACCTGCTCGACCACCGGGAGCATCTCGTTGACAGCCGCCACCGCGTCGCTGCGCTTGTAGGGGAAGGTGCGCCCGTCGTGCTCGATGATGCCCTCGGTGCGACGATGCCCCAGCGACTGTGCGGTGGCCTCCGCATAGCTCCGGTAGGTGAAGAACGGCGCCACCACCAGGAGGAGAAGCGCCGGTAGGGCCACGACGGCCAGGCCCGCTCGCCAACCCGTCGGCCCAACTTCGGAGGGAGCGCGCCCCCGGGCGCGCCACAGCTCCACGACCGCGGCCGGGAGCACCGCGAAGGCCACGCAGCTCACCCATGCGAGGTGCGTGGAGTCGGGGCGCTGGACGGCCTGCGGGAACAGGCCGACTGCGAACGCGGCGATGGCGAGCAGGCGCCGCTCACCGGTGCGACGCCTTGCGATCACCCCGGCGATGATCAGCACCACGCCCACCACGAGCAGCGCGAAGAACCACAGCCAGAGCTGCCGCGGCCCGCTGGGCGCCGGCAAGGGCCACGGAGGCTGGTCGAGCGCGCCCGCGCCCTGGAGGAAGCCGTCGAAGTGCCCCGGGTGGGGAGGGATGGGCAGCTGGCGCCCCCCGCGCAGGGCAAAGACGGGCTCGAGCACGAGACCGTTCAGTGACGCCCACGGTCCGGCCATGACCACCTGAACGAGGTAGGGGGAGCAGCCCACCGCGAACCCGAGTGCCAGTCGACGGCGAGCCGAGCGATCGAGGGCCAGCCACACCACGAGACCAGCCGCGCCGAGCGCGAGCACCAGGTCGAGTCGATAGAGGAGTGCGGCGCCGGCGAGGAGGCCAGCCAGCAGGGCCCGCCGCCCTCGACGGGACGAACCGCCCTCGGCCTCGACCGCCTCCGCGGCGCTGCACAGCGCCCACAGACCGAGGGCCACGCCGCCCACCCAGGCCATGGCGCTCAGTCCTGAGGGGGTGATCACCATCATGGCGCCGAGGCACGCGCCCCCGATGGCCACCCACGGTCCCCACGGCCGCAGCAGCCGGTACAGGCCGAAGGCGACGCCGACGTGCTGCAGGTAGCCGACGGCCCGCTCTGCGCCGAGGCTCACACCGAACACGGCGAACACACCGGCGAGCACCCAGAGGCTCCCGGGGCCGTAGAGGTGGAGGAAGTCGCGGTTGGGCACCTTTCCCGCGAGGACCATCTCGGGGAAGGTGAGCATGAACCCCTCCTCCATCGGGGTTCCCTGCGTCAGCCAGAGGCCGCGAAGCGGCGGCAGGGTGGCGAGGAGCACGATGGACGGGCCCACCCAGGCGACGAGGCCGGTCGCGCGCGGAGGGGGCACCGGGCGCGTCATCGGCAGGAGGGTAGTCAAGGCGCCGCGCGCGACCGTGGCTACCATCGCGCCGTGACGGACGAGACCCGGGCCCCTGCTGTCGAGCGTCCGTCGCTCGGCAGCAGCGCTCCAGCCGGCGGGCTGCGTCCGCTGATCCGCCTCCTGCGCCCTCGCCAGTGGATCAAGAACGGGCTCGTGCTCGCGGCGCCGGCCGCGGCAGGCGTGCTCGACCAGGGTCACTACCTCGGTCGGGCCCTCATCGTGCTGGTGTCCTTCTGCCTCGCCGCCAGTGGCACCTACTGCCTGAACGACGCCGCGGATGTCGAGGCCGACCGCGCCCACCCCACCAAGCGGAACCGACCCGTGGCGGCCGGCGAGGTGAGCGTCGGCAGAGCCCGGGCCGTGGGCGGGGGGCTCCTCGTGCTCGGCGTCGGGCTCGGCATCGCGGTCGGGTCGTGGGAGGCCAGTGCCATCACCGCCGTCTACGTCGCCCTCACCACCGCCTACACGATCTGGCTCAAGCACGTGCCCGTGGTCGACATCGTCATGATCACGGCGTTCTTCGTCATCCGGGCCGTGGCGGGTGTGGTGGGCACCGACATCCCGCTGTCCGACTGGTACCTGATCGTGGCCTCGTTTGGCGCGCTGTTCATCGTGGCCGGCAAGCGAAGCATCGAGCTGCGCCTGGAGGATGCCGTGGGACACCGCGCCGCGCTGGCCGGGTACACGCCTGGCTTCCTGCTGTACGTCCGGTCGGTGGCCTCTGGCGTGGCGATGCTGGCCTACTGCCTGTGGGCATTCGAGAAGGCGCACCTCTCGGACAGCTCCGTGCCCTGGTTCCAGCTCTCGATCGTCCCGTTCGTCCTGATCATCCTGCGCTACGCGCTGGTCCTCGAGACCGAGGAGCGCCGAGGCCCCGAGGAGATCGTGCTCGAGGACCGCCAGCTGCAGGTGCTCGGGGTGCTGTGGGCGGCCGTGTTCGCCGCCGGTGTGTACCTCGGCCATGCCCCGCCGCTCGTCAGCTAGCAGTCCCCGCTTTGCTCAACATGCGGCTTCGGGCGTCGCTGCGCTCCTGCCTACGCCTGGGCGGCGGGAGCGCAGTCCCGCTAGCTCCCGCCGGTAGCATCGCTTCTTCATGCTGATGTTCGAGCGCCGCGTCGTGGCAGAGCTGACCACCTCCGCCGATCCTCAGCTCCGGGGGCAGGTCGAGCAGTGGGTCGACGGCACGCTGCAGGAGATGTCCGACGTGCTCCGCCTCGGCGTCGTCCTGGAGTCGCTGCTGCTCACCGCCTGGGCGGGCGTGCGCCGACCACCCGATCTCCACGGGCTCCTCGGCTGGCTCGACCGCAGCCCGATCTCGCTGCTGCGCTCCTACCCCCGTCTCTTTCGGTCGCTGGTGCTGTTCGGCGAGCTCGAGCTGGCCGACGCGGACCGCCGATGACCTCCCTCCACACAGAGGTGCTCGTGATCGGATCGGGAGCCGGCGGGGCCACCACCGCGATGGTGCTCGCAGAGGCGGGCCGGAGCGTGCTCGTGGTGGAGGAGGGCCCCGAGATCGAGCCCGGGTCACTCACCCCGTTCAGCCTGCGGGAGATGGAGCAGGCCTATCGCCACCACGGTTCGTCGGCCGCCCTCGGCAGCCCGCCGATCGCCTACGCCGAAGGGCGCTGCGTAGGAGGCAGCACCGAGGTGAACAGCGGGCTCTGGCATCGCCTGCCGGGCGCCCTGGCCGAGGAGTGGCGGATCCGCTTCGGCCTCGACGACTTCACCCCGGAGGCGCTCGACCGCTACGCCGCCCGCATCGAGGCCCTGGTGCCCGTGCACCCCGTGCCCGGCGCGCCGCCCCGCTCGTCGGCCATCCTCGAGGAGGGAGCGACCAAGCTCGGCTGGCGGGCCGTCGAGTTCCCCCGCGCCTTCACCTACGACGTCAACGGTCGGGGCACGAAGCAGACGATGAGCCGCACGCTGCTGCCGCGCGCACGCGCTGCCGGCGCCACCGTGCTGGCCGACACGGCGGTGCGGAAGCTTCGCATCCAGGGCGACCGTGTCTTGGGAGCGACGTGCTCCCGGCGCCGAGCCGACGGAACGTCGGAGCAGATCCACATCCGGGCCGACCACGTGGTGGTGTGCGGGGGCGCCGTGCAGAGCCCCGCCCTCCTGCAGCGCAGCGGTGTGCGGCGGGGGATCGGCCACGGGCTCAAGATGCACCCCACGATCAAGATCGCGGCGCGCTTTCCGGGCCCGGTCGACCACGACGACGTGCCGATGCACCGCATCACGGAGTTCTCGCCGCACCTCGCCATTGGCGGTTCGGCCAGCCGTCGTGGGCACGTGGCCCTCGCCTTGGCGGACAGCGGCGCTGACATCGCCGACGCGCTCGCCGACTGGGAGCACGTGTTCGTGTACTACGCGGCGATCCGCAGTGACCTCGGCGGCCGCGTCCTCGCCGTGCCCGGGATGCGAGCCCCGCTCGTCACCTACCGCCTCACCGACTCCGATCTCAGCCGCCTGGCCCGGGGGCTGGTGCACCTGGGCGAAGCGCTGCTGGCGGCCGGAGCCACCGAGCTGTACCCGTCGATCGAAGGCGGCCAGGTCGTGCGCCGCCCCGAGGAGCTGGTGGGCTGGTGGGATGCTGTCGACCGCTCCCGCACCAACCTGATGACCGTGCACCTCACCTCGAGCATCCGCATGAGCAGCGATCGCTCCAAAGCGGGCACCGACGGCTTCGGGCGCGTGTGGGGCGTCCCCAACCTCCGGGTGAACGACGCCTCGCTCCTTGCCGACGCGCCGGGCGTCAACCCGCAGGCCGCCATCATGACCATCGCCCTGCGCAACGCCGAGCACCTCCTCGCCACCACCTGAGACCCGGAGCACGATGACCGACCTGAACGACCAACCGCGCCCGCGCACCATCGTCATCACGGGCGCCGCAGGCTGGCTGGGCCAGAACCTCGTGCGCGAGGTGGCGCCCGAGCGCGACGCCGTGCGCTGCCTCGTGCAGAGCCACGAGGAGGCCACGCTGCTCGCCCTCATCTCCCCGGCCGTCCAGCCGGTGGTGGGCGACGTGCGCGACCCGACGGCCCTCGATGCGCTCTTCGAGGGAGCAACCGGCGCCACCGTCGTGCACGCGGCCGCGATCATCCACCCCCTGCGCCGCGTGCAGGAGCTCCACGACGTGAACGTGGGCGGCACCCAGCTGGTGCTCGATCGGGCCCGTCGGGCCGGCGCCGGCCGGGTGGTGCACATCTCGTCGAACTCTCCCTTCGGTGCCAACCCCACGCCGACGCACCGGTTCACGGAGGACTCGCCCCTCAACCCGTACCTCGGTTACGGGCGGTCCAAGGCCGACGCCGAAGGGCTCGTGGCCACGGCCCAGGAGCGGGGCGACCTGCAGACGGTGGTGCTGCGGCCACCGTGGTTCTACGGACCCTTCCAGCCGGCCCGGCAGACGCAGTGGTTTCGGGCCGTGCGCCGCGGCCGGTTCCCGCTGGTGGGCGACGGCACGAACCGCCGCTCCATGGTGTTCACGGGCAACCTGGTGCACGGCGTGCTCCGAGCCGAGGTGGCGGCCCAGGCGGTGGGCAACGCCTACTGGATCGCCGATGGCGACCCGCTCGACATGCGCTCGATCCTGATGACCGTGCGGGAGGCGCTCATCGCCGAGGGGCTCCCGGTCTCGGGCGGGCAACCGCGCATGCCGCGCCTGGCCGGCGTGGTCGCCGAGCACCTCGACACCGTCCTGCAGGGGCGGGGCCGCTACGTGCAGGCCCTGCACGTCCTCGGGGAGCTGAAGGACACGATCGCCTGCGACATCTCGCGGGCCCGCGCGGAGATCGGCTACGACCCGCCTACCGATCTGCTCGCCGGCATGCGGGCCAGCATCCGCTGGTGCCTCGAGCGGGGGCAGGACCTGTGAGCCGGACGGTTCTCATCACCGGTGGCAGCGGGTACTTCGGTTCGATCCTGGTCGATCGGGCCCTGGCCCTCGGTGATCGCGTTCGGATCCTCGACGTCAACCCGTCCGACCCCCGCCCGGGCGCCTCCGTGGAAGCGATCGTGGGCGACGTGCGCGACGACGCCGTCGTGCGCGATGCCAGCCGCGGGGTCGACGTGGTGCTCCACAACGTCGCACAGGTGCCCCTCGCCAAGGACCGCGACCTCTTCTGGTCGGTGAACGTGGTGGGTACCGCCAACGTCTTGCTGGCCGCACGCGAGGCAGGCGTCGGCAAGGTGGTGCACACCTCGTCGAGCGCGATCTTCGGCATCCCGGAGCACAACCCTGTGGTAGAGGAGACGCCCCCCCACCCGCTCGAGGCCTACGGGCGGGCCAAGCTCGAAGCGGAGGTGCTGTGCCGGGAGGCGCTGGCCACGGGGCTCGACGTGTCGATCGTTCGTCCCCGCACGATCCTCGGCCACGGGCGGCTGGGCATCATGGCCATCCTGTTCGAGTTCGTGGCCGAGGGTGCTCCGGTCTACGTGCTCGACGGGGGCCACAACCGCTACCAGTTCGTGCACGCCGAAGACCTCGCGGATGCCTGCTTGCTGGCTGGCGCTCGCGTCGGTGCGTCGACCTACAACATCGGCACCACCGACTTCGGCACGATGCGCGAGACGTTGCAGGCGCTGGTCGACCATGCGGGCACCGGGTCCCGTGTCCGGTCGCTGCCGTCGGCGCCGGCGAGGGTGGGGATGCAGGCGGTATCGAAGCTCGGGCAGGCACCGTTCGCGCCCTACCACTGGCTCCTCTACGGCGAGTCGCTGTGGTTCGACACGACCCGGGCGCGCGAGGAGCTGGGCTGGGAGCCGACCCACTCGAACGCCTCGATGGTCATCGAGTCGTATGAGTGGTTCCTGGCGCATCGATCCGAGCTGGGCGCCCAGGGCAAGTCGCACCACCAGTCGCCGGCGCGCCTCGGGCTCCTCAAGCTCCTGAAGCGCCTGCCCTAGGCTGGCCTCCGTGGTGGTCTCCTCGGTGGCTGAGACGCCGCGCCCCGACCCGGTCGACGCCGACGCCGACCTGTCCGCGGCGCAGCGCGGGCCCCGCTGGACCGTGGGGGCGTGCCTTGCTGCCCTCTGCGTGCCGCTCGTGGTAGCGCTGGCCGGGTTCCGGCGCCACACATGGGCCCCCGTGCTCGACCTCGCCATGACGGAGCTGCGCGTGCGCGACGTCGGAGGTCGGCACACACCGCTCATCGGGCTCCCGGGCCGGATCGGCACGATCGGGCAGCAGGGGAGCCATCCCGGGCCGGTGAGCTTCTACGCGCTGGCGCCCACGTACCGCGCCCTGGGCGCCACCGCATGGGCGCTGCAGGTCGCCACCTTCGTGATCCACGCCGTCGCCATGGGGACGGCCCTGCTCATCGCCCGTCGCCGAGGCGGGGCTCGCCTCGTGCTCGGCGTGGCCGTGCTCCTCGCCGTGCTCACCGCGGGCTACGGCGGGGGCGCGCTCACCGAGCCGTGGAACCCCTATCTGCCGGTCATGTGGTGGGTGGTCGTGCTCCTGGCGGTGTGGTCGGTGCTCTGCGGCGACGTGGCCATGCTCCCGGTCGCCGTGGTGGCGGCCTCGTTCTGCGCGCAGACGCACGTGCCCTATCTCGGGCTGGCGCTGGGCATGGGCGGGCTCGCCACCGCGGCAGTGGCGGCGCGGTGGTGGCGTCATCGCGAGGAACGGCGTGTGGTCCTTCGGTGGAGCCTCCTAGCGCTCGGCCTCGGCGTGCTGCTGTGGCTGCCCCCCTCGATCGACCAGGTGCGACACGATCCGGGCAACTTCCGTCAGCTGATCGACCACTTCTCGGATCCCTCCGAGCAACCCAAGGGGCTGGCCTACGGCGTACAGGAAGGGGTGCGCCACTTCGACATCGCCCACCTGGTCCGTGCCGATGTGATCGATCCGGGACGCCTTGTCACGAGAGCCCCCGGGAACCGACCCACGTCGTCGCGCGGCATCGTGCTCGTCGGCATCTGGGCCCTCGCCGCGGTCGTCGCCACCCGGCGCCGCCGGGCATCCCTCATGCGTCTGCACCTCGTGGTCGGGGCGGGCCTGGTGCTCATGGTGCTCGCCATCAGCCGCATCTTCGGGACGGTCTGGTACTACCTGACGCTGTGGGGCTGGGCTATTGGCCTCCTGGCGGCCCTCGCGGTCGTCTGGACGGCACTCGACCTGCTGGACGAGCGCTGGCCGCCCGCCCGGCGGACGGCGCTGGCCACGGTCGGCACCGCCGCGCTGGCTGCCCTCGGGATGGCCATCGTGATCAGGTTCTCCGTGGACGCGTGGAACAGCCCCCACGCCGACGCCTCGGTGGCGGCTGAGCTGGCGGCGGTGGTCGACGACGTCGCCGCCGGGCTCGACGGCGGCGCGGGGGTGGCGACGGGTCACACGGGTCGGTACCTCATCGCGTGGGACGACACGTTCCACATCGGCTCACAGGGCTTCGGTCTGCTCAGCGAGCTCGAGCGACGTGGCTTCGACGTTGGCGTCGACTACGGGAAGCGGGTGCCGGCCACGAGCCACCGCGTGCTCGACGCTCACCTGGCGACCGCAAGGATCGAGCTTGCGACCGGCACGCACGTGGCTCGTTGGCGAGATGTCACCGGTGCCGTCGAGGTCGCCACCTTCGACCCTCGCGACGGGTCCGCTCGAGCCGAACAGGCTCGGCTTCGGCGGGAGGTGATCGGCACCCTTCGGCGCCTCGGCCTCGACGAGCTCGTGCACGAGGTCGACGACAACCTCTTCGGCGCCGCGATCGACGAGCGAGTCCCGGAGGCGACGCAGCAGCAGATGGGACGCATGCTCGAGCTGGGCACGCCGATCGCGGTCTTCGTGCTCCCCCCCGACGCCGTCGATCCATGACGGTGTCGCGCTGGATGCCTCGTTGGCTGCTCCCCATGGTCTCAGCCGCGGTGCTGGCCCCGCTCGCGGTGGCCGTCGTGGTGCAGCGCAACGCCCACTGGCATCCCGTCTACGACCTCGCCATGACGGAGATGCGGGTACGAGACGTCGGCGGGCGTCACACGCCCCTCATCGGCCTCCAGGGGCGCATCGGACCCACGGGGAGCCACCCGGGTCCGCTCTCGTTCTACCTGTTGGCCCCGGTGTACCGACTGCTCGGGTCGTCGGCCTACGCCCTGCAGGTGTCCACCGCCGCCTTCCACGGCCTGGCCGCGATGACCGCCCTGCTCATCGCCCGACGGCGCGGCGATGGCCGCGTGCTCATCGGCGTCGGGATGATCCTGCTCCTGCTCATGCAGGGCTACGGGCTGGGCCCGCTCACCGAGCCGTGGAACCCGCATCTGCCTCTGCTGTGGTTCGTGGCGTTCCTGCTGGCCGCCTGGGCCGTGCTGGAGGGGGATCTGGTGATGCTGCTCCCCGCCGTGGCGGCGGCGTCCCTCTGCGCGCAGACCCATGTGCCGTACCTGGCCGTCACCGTCGGCCTGGGCGGCGGCCTGGCCGTGGTGGCGACGGCCTACGCGTGGAGAGCCCGCTCCCGTCCCGGACGGCCGGGCTGGCGCTGGCTGGTGGGTGCGGCGGCACTCGGTGTGGTGCTCTGGATCCCGCCGCTGATCGACGAGGTCGTCCACGACCCCGGCAACCTCAGTCAGATCGTCGATCACCTCGGCAGCCCCACCGACGCTCCCATCGGCGTCCGGGCCGCGGCCAAGATCATCGTTGAACGCCTCGATGCCTGGCAGCTCGTCGTGGGTGAGACCCGGCACCCGGGCACCTATGTCCGCACCCTCAGCGGGCCGGGGCCCACCCGGGATCGGGGCTTCGTGACCCTGGCCGCGTGGCTTGGCTGCGTTGTGGCGTCCGTGGTGCTCCGTCACCGTCGGCTCCTCGCCCTGCACCTGCTCGTGGGCAGCGCGTGGGCTGTCGGCATCGCAGCCGTCTCGCGGATCTACGGCGTGCCCTGGCCCTACCTGACGCTGTGGGGGTTCGGGATCGGGGCCCTCATGGCGCTGTCGATCGCGGCCACCGCCGTAGCGCTGCTGCTGCGGTGGTGGCCCCGCCTGGCCGTCGTGTCCGGCGCTCGCCCGTGGAGCGTGGCCGGTGTCGTGGTGCTGGGCGCGCTGTCGGCAAGGATGCTGGTCATCGCCCCTGACGCCACCACCGACACACCCGACCAGACGGAGCAGCTCGGTCGGTTGCTGCCCGACACGCTGGCCGCCCTCGACCGCGGCGTCGGGGCGGCGACTGGTCACGACGGTCGCTACTACGTGTACTGGGACGATGCCACGAACGGCGGCTCGGAGGGGATCGGACTCGTGAACGAGCTCGTCCGGCACGGCTACGACGTCGGTGTCGATGCCCGGAACGGGCTGCAGATCTCGCCGTACCGCGTCCGTCGGCCAGCCGACTCGACCGCCCGGATCGTCGTCGCGAGCGGGGGGTGGATCGAACGGTGGGCCGCGGAGCCCGACGCCACGATGGTGGCCAGCGACGATCCCCGAAGCCCCGCCGAGCGGCAGGAGTTCGAGCACGTGCGGGCTGAGGCGGTCGCCGACCTGCGCGCCATGGGGCGCGACGACCTGGTCAACCGGATCGACACCGATCTGTTCGATGTGGCGCTGAACGGGGGAGTCCCGCCGGGCGTCGGGCTGCTCCTCGGGCGCATGATCGGCATCGGCGTGCCCGCCGCCGTGTTCGTCCTGCCGAAGGCGGCGGCCGCGTGACAGCCCACCGATCGAACGCGGCGACCCCGGCGAGGTCGGCGCGCGTGGAGCTGACCGCCGGACAGCGGCGCTACCTGATCGCCACGGTCGCGACCGCGTTCGGCCTGCGGATGGCCTGGGCCCTGTACGCCCGGGGAGCCGCTCCCGTCGAGTGGTTCCACTCCGGCGACCAGTACTCCTACTACCACTACGGCAGCGAGATGGCCCGGGGGCGTGGGTACATCAGCTACTTCACCGGCAGCGCCAGCGCGTACTACCCGATCGGGTACCCGGGGCTGCTGGCGGCGCTCTACTTCGTGGTGCTGCACACCCCCATCCCGGACCACCTCATGATGGCGACCGCCCTGCTCCACGTCGTGGCCGGCACGGCCTCCGTGTGGTTCGTGTTCCTGATCGGTCGGAGCATGTCCAGCGTCCGCACCGGCCTGGTGGCGGCCACCCTCCTCGCGGTGTTCCCCAACGTCATCTACCAGGTGTCCACGGTGCAGCTCGAGACCGTGTTCATCGCGGCGGTCTCGGGTGCGCTTGCCGTCATCGTCACCCACGACTGGGTCGCCGGCCCGCCCAGCACGCGCCGCCTGCTGGCCTTCGGGGTGGCGCTGGGTGCCGCCATCCTGGTGCGGCCCTTTGCCGCCGTGCTCCTGGTGGGTCTGGCTGGCGCGCTGCTCGTCACCCGCGTCGGGTGGCGGCGGACCGCGCTCGGCGTGGCGCTGCCCCTTGCTGTCGTCATTGCGATGTCGGTGCCCTGGACCATCCGCAACGCCGTCGAGATGCACGCGTTCATCCCGTCGTCCACGAACATGGGCGACACGCTCTGCCTCGACCGCAACCTCGACGCGCAGGGCGGCTTCCGCTTCGCGGATCACGACGGGTGCGTCGACCCGGGGCTGCCCGAGGTGGAGCGCAATGCCGGCAACACGAAGAAGGCGATCCACTTCGTGATCGATCACCCCGGCCGGGAGCTGCTCCAGATCGGGCGGCGGGGCCGGTTGATGTTCATCGACGACCATGACGGCATCGAGGCGGTCCAGACCCTCGGCGGCGGCCTGGTGCTCTCCCCCCGGGCGGCCAGCGACGCGTCGAGCGTCGGCGACCGGTACTTCTACGGCATCGTGGGCCTGGCGGTGCTCGGCCTGCTGAGCTTCTTCCGACGAGACCGCCGGCCGCAGCGGCTGCTTGTGCTGTCGGGGCTCGTCGGGCTGCTCGTGATCCCGCTGCTGCTCTGGGGCAACCCGCGGTTCCACCTGCCGCTCGTGCCGTTCATCGCGCTGTCAGCGGCGTCGCCGATCGTCGCCGTCTGGGATCGGCTCCGACCCGTCCGGGTCACCGCGGATCCCGCAACCCCGGTGGAATGCGTGTCGGCCTGATCAAGGGTCGGAGCTGAGCGCCTTCGGAAGGATCGGTGCGTCGCGCCCGGTGCCGCTCGTCCCGCCCGAGGTCCCGGTGGCCTCCTCGTGGTACTCCTCCTCGACGTTGACCTCCCAGATGTCGTGGGACGCCCCGTAGAGGTTGTCGACGGTGAGCATGGCCGTGAACATCGAGTGGTCCTGGTTGTTGTACCGGTGCATCCCGTTGCGCCCGATCGGGTGGACGTTGCGGGTGTGGTCGGCCAGCCAGGCCCGCAGAACGTCGACGTTGGCCTTGTAGTCCTCATCGTAGGTTGGGTACGCCTTGGGCATCCGCACGACGTAGCCGGCCTCCACGTCCGAGACTCCCATGAGGCCCAGGGACACCAGCTCGGCGGTGCCCTTGGCGATCAGCTCCTCATCGCTGGCCGTCCACCACTCGTCACCCTCGACGACGGTGTACTCGAGGCCCAATACGTTGCGGTCGCCGTGCACCATGTACGGCGACCAGGACCCGAAGTTCTGGACCCGCATCGTCTTGACCTCCGGATCATGGATGTAGATCCAGTTGTCAGTCCAGGCGACCTTGTCCTCGGGCACGACGAGGGCCACCGACAGGAAGTCTCGGAAGGAGAGTGCGTCGGCGGCGGCCAGGACCGACGCCGGCGCAGGCGGGTCCATGGCCCGGAGCAGGGCCGGGAAGGGCATGGAGGAGATGACATGGTCGGCCGGGAGGGTGCTCTCGGCCCCAGAGGCGTCGGTGGAGGTGACCGACACCGCGCGACCGTCGCGGTGGGCGATTCGGGTGACCTTGGCACGGAACGCCACTTTGGAGCCCTGAGCCTCCACCATCTCGTGGCAGCGCTCCCACATCATCCCGGGGCCGTACTTTGGGTACTGGAACTGCTCGATGAGGCTGGTGACCTGCTTCGAGCTGTCCCGGCGCCTGCCGGACAGCTGAGCCCGCAGCGGCTCCCAGACAGCGCTCCAGAGCGACATGCCCTTGATGCGCTGGGCGCCCCAGTCGGCGGACATGGCGGAGGGCGGGACCCCCCACACCTTCTCGCTGTAGGTCTTGAAGAAGTGCTGGTAGAGCCGCCAGCCGTAGTTGGTGGCGATGTAGCCCTCGAGGGTGGACTGGTCCTTCGGTGGGTGCACCCGCACCCAGAGGAACGACAGCACGCAACGCGCCGCCTCGACGGGCCCGAGGTTGGTCAGTGCGTTCATGACCTTGATCGGGTAGTCGTAGAACTTGCCCTGGTAGTAGATGCGACTCGCTCGGGGTCGCAGCAGGAAGTCCTCGTCGGGCAGGATCTCGTGCCACAGCGCCTCCACCTCGGGCACCTTGGTGAAGAAGCGGTGACCGCCGATGTCGAAGCGGTAGCCGTCGCGCACAACGGTGCGGCTGATGCCGCCGACGACGTCGTCGGCCTCCAGCACGGTCGCTGTGGCGCCTCGCTTGCCGAGCTCGTACGCGGCCGTGAGGCCGGCCGGGCCCGCACCGATGACGACGACGTCACCTGGGTTCGCCGTTGGTGCGGGGGGTGCGGCGGCCGCGGTGACCGCTGGATCTGCAGGGGAGGTGGTCATTGCGGCGCAGGGCTTTCGACGAGGTGCGGCGGGCGCGGAGCAAGCAGCAGTCTAGGAAGCCGTCCCGCGGATCCACCGCATCGCTGAGGGAGCGCCGGTGTGGCCGCTACCGTGGGCCGTCGTGCGCCTCCAGAGCAAGACGGAGCTGGCAGGCCTGGCGGCGCTGGCGTACGGCCCCTTCCTGCTCTCCTCGCCGGGGAAGGTGAGCGTCGACAGCAAGCAGGACCTCTACCTGGACCCGGGTCGGTTCCTCGGCCGGGTGCTGGATCTCTGGGACCCGCACGTGGGTGCGGGAACCGTGCCTCACCAGAACCTGGGGTACCTCTTCCCCACGGGCCCGTGGTTCTGGCTGCTCGAACGCCTCGGCGCACCGGACTGGGTGGCTCAGCGCCTGTGGCTGGGCACGATCTCGCTGTTCGCCGCGCTCGGAGCCCGGTGGCTGTTTCAGCAGCTCGGCACCGGACGCGTCGGCGCTCTCGCCGGCGCGCTCGTGTACCTGCTCACGCCCTACCAGCTGGCCTTCACGGCTCGGACGTCGGTGCTGCTGCTGCCCTGGGCTGCCCTTCCCTGGTTGGTCGGCTGCACGATGCGCTCGACGCGGACCCGCGACTGGCGCGCGCCGTGCCTGCTCGCGCTTGTGCTGCTCGGCGCCGGCGGGATCAACGCGTCGTCGCTGCTGCTCGTTGCCGTAGGCCCCGCCCTGTGGCTCGTCATGGAGGTCGGCCGATCTCGTCGCGCCGCGGGCCAGACCCTCGCGGCGGCCGGCCGCATCGCCCTCGTGGGTGCGGGGATCTCGCTGTGGTGGGCGGTTGGTCTGCGGGTGCAGGGAACCCATGGCCTCCCGGTGCTCCAGCTCACCGAGAACGTGCGCACGGTGGCGGATGCCTCGACGCCCAGCGACATCCTGCGCGGCCTCGGCAACTGGTTCTTCTACGGGCACGACCGGCGCGGCTACTCCGTCGACCAGGCCGCCGCCTACGCAGGCGATAGCGACCTCGTCGTGGTGCTCAGCTACTTGGTGCCGATGGTCGCGCTCGCGGCGGCCTTCCTACTTCGCTGGGCCCACCGCGCCTACTTCGCGCTGCTCGTGGTCGTGGGAACGATCGTGGGGGTCGGGTCGTGGCCCTACGACCACCCCAGCCCGTACGGCTCGCTCTGGAAGGCCTTCACCACCAACACGTCGTTGGGGTTGGCGTTCCGCAACAGCCCGCGGGTCGTACCGATCGTCGTGCTCGGGTTCGCGGGGCTGGTGGCCGGCGCGGTCGGGGCGCTGCCGGCGCCGACCTGGCGACGCCTGGCGGGTGGTGCCACTGCGGTCCTGGCCGGGGCGGCGCTGCTCCCCGTCTGGCAGCACGGCTACCTCACCGACGGCATGCAGCGCCCCGAGCGCATCCCGCAGTACTGGCTCGACGCGACCCGAGCCATGGACGCCGGCGACCACGGCACCCGTGTGCTCGAGGTGCCGGGGTCGAGCTTCGCGGCCTACCGGTGGGGCACCACCGTCGACCCGATCACGCCCGGTCTGATCACGCGGCCGTACCTGGCCCGCGAGGTGCTTCCCTCGGGCACCGCGGCGAGCGCCAACCTCCTCGAGGCGCTCGACCGGCGCATGCAGGCTGGCGTCTTCGAGGGCGGCTCCCTCGCGCCGCTCGCCCGGCTCCTCGGTGTCGGCACCATCGCGCTGCGGGCCGACCTCGACAGCTCCGGTCGATTCGACACGCCCACCCCGGGGCCGCTGTGGACGTCGCTGGTCCGCGCCGAGGGTCTCGGACCTCCTCGGCGCTTCGGTCCCCCTGGTGGTGACGGCACCGACCCCTCTCTGCCCTCGGTGGCCCTCTTCGACGTCGAGCAGTCGCTGCGCATCGTGCGACTGGCTCCGGTGCACAGGCCCGTGGTGCTGGCGGGCGACGGCGATGGCCTCGTGGACGCCGCCGCCGCTGGCATCATCGATGGGTCGGCGCTGGTGCTGGAGTCAGCAGGGCTGGACGCAGGCTCCCTGGCGGCGGCGCTCGATGCGGACGCCCATCTCGTGGTCACCGACTCCAACCGGCGACGGGTGCAGACGTGGTTCTACGGGCTGCGCGACACGCGGGGGGAGACCGAGCGCGCTGGTGCCACCGCTCCAGACCCCACTGGCTACGACTTCCGTCTCGACCTGTTCCCGGGTTCCAGCGACGACAGCCGCACGCTTGTGGAGCAGGTCGGCGGGCGCGTGGAGGCCAGCAGCGCCGGCGGCCCGGAGCGTCCCGAGGATCGCGCCGGCCATGTCATCGACGGCGACCCCAGCACGGCGTGGCGAGTCGGCGGCTCGGACCCCCGGGGCCAGGCCATCGTGATCGATCCCACCCACCTGGTGCGCACCGTCGAGATCCGCCTCGTCCAGCCCACGGTGCCTCCCGGTGGACGCTCCCTGGCACGCGTCCGCATCGAGGGCATCGCCCCCGCCCCTGTCGACGTCGATCTCGGGCCGGCCTCCCTCACCGCGGCGGGCCAGGCCGTTCCGGTCGCGTCCGGCGCTGTCGGCCGGTTGCGCATCGAGGTGCTCGAGACGAGCCCGCCAGCGGGCGGGCCACCCGATGCCACGCCGGTGGGCCTGGCGGAGGTGCGCGTCGGCGCCCTGCGCATCACCGAGACCGTCCGTCCACCAGTGGACCTCCTCGGGCGCGCTGGGGCTGACCTGGCCGGCCACAGCCTCGACATCGTGCTCACCCGGCTCCGCCGTGGCACCGTCGCCGCGGATCGCCACGACGAGGAGGCACTTCTCGACCGCAGCCTCGATCTCCCCATCGGCCGCACCTTCGCCCTCACGGGCACGGCCCGGCCCGGCGCTGGTGTCAACCAGGTGTCGATCGATTCCTTGAGCTGCCGCGCCGACCTGCTGGCCCTCGACGGGGCACCCCTACCCGTGCGCCTTCAGGTCGTCGGGGACGCGTTCGGTCTCACGGAGTGCGCACCCGTGTCGCTCGCTCCTGGGCGCCACCGGCTCACCTCCGTGCCCGGCAGTGAGAGCGGGATCGATGTCGATCGGGTCGTGCTCGCATCGGCGGCCGACGGTGCGCCCGCCAGGGCCGCTCCACGAGGCGACGGAGGGGCGGCCGGTTCGACGGTCGTGGTTCGTCACAATCGCGCTGCGCACCTCGACCTCGACGTCACCACTGATGGCCGCCCGTTCTGGCTGGTGCTCGGTCAGAGCCACGACGATGGGTGGTCGCCATCCGTCGACGGGGCGACCGTGGGCGCGCTCCAGCTCGTTGACGGGTACGCCAACGGGTGGCTCGTGACCCCCGACGGCCCCGGCACGCTGTCGATCGCCCTGCGGTGGGGCCCGCAGCGCCTGCTCTGGATCGGGCTGACGACCAGCGCCCTCAGCCTCCTCGGCTGCCTCGTGGTCCTCTGGCGTGGGCGCGGCAGGGCCCTGCCGCCCGACCCCCCGCTCGTCGCCTGTCCCACGCTCCTACTCGCCACACCGAGCGCCGCACCGCGCCCGCCTGCTGCGATCGCTGGGCTGCTGGCGGCGGGCGGTCTCGCCCTACTGGTGGCGCCCCCGGTCGTCGCGGCGGCCGCGACCATCCTGCTCGGAGCAGCCCGGCTGATTCGGCGGGGCCCGGTGCTCCTCGCCGCCGCCGTGCCCGCGGTGCTGCTCGTCAGCCGCGTCGCCCACCGCCCGTCGCTGGCGTGGGTGGTGGTCATCCTCCTCGCGGCCGATCTGCAGCGCCCACCCCTGGCGGGCGCACGGGGACCCCAATCCTCGGGCGGGGTCACGGCATCGTGACGGCGACCCCGAGGTGGCGCAACGTGAGCGCTCGGCGCCACTGGTAGGTGCCGTCGACGAGCACGCGGTGCAGGCGGGCCTCCGGGAGGAGGACCTCGATGGTGCGGTCGACGACGCGGTAGACGAGATCGATGCGCTCGACCGACGAGCCAGCGGTGCGAGTGATCGAGATCGTCCCACGGGGTGCGAGGGTGAGATCGCCGTCCCCGCCGGGTTGTACGAGGGTGAGTGATGTCGCCGCGCCGTCAGCCGGGATGCTCCGTGTGAGGGCGCCCGCGCTGGTGGTGACGTCGATCCGTGCCCCGGACGCACGAGTCGACGGAGCCGCTCGCACGGCGAGGGTGATCGTCGGTCCGCGCCGTACCTTCACGGGGGTGAGGTGCACCTCCACGTGCTGTGGGTTCTCGCGCGGTCCGATGTCCTGGGCCGCCACCGACGCCTGCTGCACGAAGGGCCGCCGGTCGGGGCTGTGAGCGATGAGGTCGAGCATCGCTGGTCCATTGTCCGCTGCGTAGAGGATGCGATCGTCCAGCTCGCCCTCGTTCGACGAGAAGGGGTTGAGGTACAAGAGGTAGGGAGCAGTGTCGGCCACGAACACGAGCGCCTGACCGTCGATCCCGGCCACGCTGCTGCGCCACGGCACCTGCTGGAGGCTGATCTCTCGGTTCACCGCGAAGCGGGTGATGGACGCGGGCAGCGTGCCGACGACCAGCGCTGCCACCAGCCCAACGGCGAGGCGTCGCCGGTGCTCCCACCAGCGCAGGATCACGGTGGCGATCAGGAGGCAGATCGGCGGGTAGAGCGGCAGGTAGTAGATCGGACCGCTGATGCGGGCCGCCATCGACGAGAGGTGGTTGCCCCAGAAGACGAAGTAGCCGAGCGGGAACGCGGCGCTGAGGAGGACGAGTGCCGCGGTGGATGGCTCACGGCGGCGATGCCACAGGCCCAGCCCTGCGGTGAGCAGCCCCACGTAGCTGCCGACCAGGAACCAGGGGAGCAGGAAGGCGTTCTTGGCGGTGGCGCGCAGAGCCGTCGAGACCTTGTAGTCGACGATCTCGAAGGTGGGCATGAGCCGCTTCGTGCCGAACCCGAACGTGTCCATCGGATCGGCCGCGGTGATCGGGAAGCTGAGCCAACCACCCGTGACGTGTCGGTTGTAGGCGAGGGTGGCCGCCACGAGGGGAACGGCGCCGACACCGCAGATCACCAGCGAGCGCACCACCCGGGGCCAGCGGGCCCGCTCGCGGTACAGGGCGAAGGCCGCGAAGGCGGCCCCCCAGAGCACCGCGTCGTAGGGGCGGGTCATGAAGATCCACCCCAACAGGATCCCCGCGCCCAGGATGCGCAGGGGGCGGCTGCGGCGGAGCCCGCTGAGCAGCAGCGCACCAACGAAGAGGCCGAGCCCGAGCGTGAAGAGGTAGCTGAGGTAGGCGCCACCCTGGATGGGCAGGATCGGCGACGCCACCATCAGGGCGGCGCCCAGGGTGGCGATGCGATGGTCGCCGAACAGCTCGAGGCCGATGGCGTAGGTGCCGAGGACGGCCAGCGCCGCGCCGAGGAGCAGGGCGTTGCCCGCTGAGCCGGTCACGACCGCGGCGGCCAGGAGCACGAGGGGCCAGCCCAACGTGTACTGGGTGAAGAACGTCCCCCCGGTGCCGCGGGCGGAGAGCCAGGGCTGGAACAGATCGGGGTAGCCACCGTCGGCGGCCGTGAGATGGCCGGCTCGAAGGGCATCGACCTGCCAGAGGTACACGGGCTCGTCCCGGTTCCACGAGTAGCCGGGGAACAGGGCGTGGCGGGCCCAGAGCGCGAGTAGCGCGGCCGCGAGCGCGAGCACCGCCGCCGGCCAGTGGTCCCGCCATCGGTACGTGGGGACGGTCGGCTCGGGCATGGCGCGCGAACCTACCCGTGGCGCGCGATCCTGGGTCGCATGCCGTTCACCTGCCCTCGCTGCGCCCAGCCCGTCGAGGCTCGTTTCTACGGTCCCTGCACGGATTGCCGCGGCCAGCTCCGACGCACGCTCGGCAGCGAGGCCCGGCACGTGGAGCGCGGCGCGTTCGAGCCCGCCATGCACGTCACCCCGAACGCGGTCGCCCTCAAAGACGACTGACCCGCAAGCCGACTAGCGCTCGGCGATGGGCTGGATGCGCTGGCGGGGGCCGTACTTGGGGGCGGTGATCCCGGCCGACTCGAGCAGCGTGCACACTCGGCCGCGGTGCCCCAGGTAGGGCTCGAGGAGCTGGAGCATCCGGTCGTCGGTGCCGCGCGGCTCCGAGGCCAGAACCCACGACACCAGGTGCTTGAGGTGGAAGTCGCCGACGCTCACTGCGTCAGCGTCGCCGAGGACCACGCGAGCCACCTCCGCAGAGGTCCACGGACCCACCCCTGCAATGGCCTCGAGCCGGGACCGGAGCAGCTCGGGCGTTGTCGCGCCCACCATCTCGAGGCGAGTGGCGTGGGCGCACACCCGCATGAGGGCGTCGGCGCGCTTCTTCTCCACCCCGATCACGTGCAGGTCGTAGTACCCGAGCTCGGCGATGGCCTCCGGAAGCGGGGCGAGCAGGAGGCCTGTCGGACCCGGTGCGGCACGTCCCCAGCGCTCGATGAGCTGGCGGTAGGACCGTTTGGCCTCGAACCCGGTCACTCGCTGGCTGAGCACAGCTGGGATGAGGGCGTCGAGGACCCGGCCGGTGCGAGGGAGTCGGAGCCCGTCGGCCTCCCGGTGAAGGCGACGCACCACCGGATCGACAGGATCGAACCCGGCCCGGTCGTCGAGGCACCCGAGCAGCCCCGGGGCGGTGGCGAGCGCCCACTCGGCGCCGTCGCCCCATGCCTCCACCTCGAAGCAGTCGGCCTGGAGCTGGGCGACGAGTGCGGCATCGCCCTCGGGGGTGTGCATGGCGAGCGCGGCGCCCGTGCTGGTCACGGAGATCCCGGGGTCGTGGCGACCCAGCCGGAGCGCCTGGAGCGACCGCCGCAGGTCGATGGCGAACGGCAGTGGGATCGTTCGGCGCGCCATGGTCGTGACGACGCTATGGGTGGATCGGCGACGTCACCAACTCACCGGATGGGCGTCACTCGGTGGTGACGGTCACGGCCCATCGGTAATCGGGCTTGCCGCTGGGGCTGCGCTCGATCTGTGGGACCCGCACGAACGCCTTGGGGAGCTTGTACCGAGCGAGGTGCGGCGCGGCGGCCGCTCGCAGGTCGTCGTCCGTCGGGTCGGCGTGACCGCCACGGAGCTGGATCACGCCCACCACCTCCTGCCCCCATCGCTCGCTCGGCCGACCGACCACCACCGCATCGAACACGGCCGGGTGGCGCTTGAGCGCCTGCTCCACCTCCTCGGCGAACACCTTCTCGCCGCCGGTGTTGATGGTGACGGAGTCGCGTCCGTGGAGCTCGAGGGAGCCGTCCGGGAGGATGCGGGCCCGATCACCGGCCACCGCGTGGCGGAGGCCGTCCACGAGGGGGAACGTGCGCTCGGTCTTGGCCGGGTCTCCGAGGTAGCCGAGGGGCACGCGGCCGGTCTGAGCCAACCACCCGAGCTCGGGGTCCCCCGCCTCGAGGCGCCGAGAGAGGTCCTCGCTCAGCACCACCGAGGTGGGCGAGCGGTCGAAGGTCCCCGTGGACGCGCCGCGAGCCGTCGTAGAACGGTGCACGCCCTGACGCCCGGTCTCGGAGGAGCCGAGCACGTCGACGATGTGCAGGGCGGGGAGCTGCTGGAGGAGATCCTCCTTCACCGACGCCGACAACAGGGCGCCACCCGTGAGCAGGAAGCGAAGTCGCGACGCGTCGTGCGACCCCGTGCGCAGCGCGTCCACGATCGGGCGGGCGAAGGCGTCACCGACGATGAGCAGTGAGGTGACGTGCTCTCGGTCGACCGTGTCGAGGAGGTCGCCGGCGTCGAGGCGCTCGGGGTCGTCCTGGATCACCACGGTGCCACCGGCGAGCCAGGCGCTCAGCGCGTTCCAGTGGGCCGCCCCGTGCATGAACGGGGGAGCGGGGAGCGCGCGGAGCGAACCGGCCGGAGCGGCGGCGGCCAGCTCCGCCGTCGTCTGGGCGACGCCGAGGCAGGCGGCCAGGAAGTCAGCCTGCCGCCACAGGACGCCCTTGGGCATCCCGGTGGTGCCGCCGGTGTAGAGGATGTAGAGGTCATCGGGCGAGAGCTGCCGGGGCGCTCGGGGGGACGCGCCGGCCAGGGCCGCCTCGTAGTCGATGGCGCCGGGCAGGAGCGGGTTGCCGCTGCCGTCGTCGACCTGCAGGAGAAGGCGCAGGTGGGGGAGCGACGGGAGCACCTCGGCCAGGGTGGGTGCGAACGCGGCGTGGTACACGACGGCTCGCGCATCGCTGTCGACGAGAACATAGCGGAGCTCGTCGGCCACGTAGCGGTAGTTGATGTTGACGCCCACCGCGCGGGCCTTGGCGGCACCGAGGAGGGCCTCGAGGTACTCGTTGCCGTTGTGCAGGTAGAGCGCGACGTGGTCGTGGGGCGACTCCCACGGCTGGCACGCATCGAGGGCGCAGCGCACCCCGAGGCCGTGGTCGTCGAGCACGGCGGCGAACCGGCGGGTGCGGTCGGTGACCTCGGCCCACGTGAGGCGCCGGTCGCGCCAGACGATGCACTCTCGCTCAGGGATGACGGCTGCGATCGCCTCGTGGGCGGCGGCGAGGTTCAGCTCTTCGGGCACCGCCGGCACAGCCATGAGGAGCGACCGCCGCGAGGTCAGGTGGAGGGCGTGGAGGTGTCGACCACGGACACGGTGGTCATCGTGTCGCCGACGGCGATGGCCTGGGCGATCTCGATGCCGGAGGTGACGTAGCCGAAGAGGTTGTACAGGGGCTGGAGCTTGTCCTGGCAGTCCTCGATGCAGATGAAGAACTGCGATCCGTTGGTGTTGGGCCCGGCGTTGGCCATGGCCACGGCGCCGAGCGTGTAGGCGCCTTGCACGGGCTCATCGGCAAACTTGTAGCCAGGACCGCCGCGGCCGGTGCCCTCGGGATCGCCACCCTGGATCACGAAGCTGGGCACGACACGGTGGAACGTGAGCCCGTCGTAGAAGCCGCTGCGGGCGTTCACGACGAAGTGGTTGACGGTCGTGGGCGCCAGCTTGGCGTCGAGCGCCATCACGATGTCGCCCTTGGCGGTGGCGATGGTGACCTCGAAGGTGGCGGCGGGGTCGATCTCGAAGGTGGGTGCGGAAGGCATGGGGACCTACGCTACCCGCCGTGCCCGAACCACTTGACGCCCGTGAGCGACGGGAGCTCTGCGACCTCTTCGAGGAGCTCGGCCCCGACGCGGCCACCCTGTGCGAGGGCTGGGCCACGCTCGACCTCGCCGCCCACCTCGTCATCCGCGAGCGGGATCCTCGCGCGGGCCTCGGGATCGTGATCGGGGGCAGGTTCGAGCCCCTCCTCGATCGGCTGATGGCGAAGGCCGAGAAGCGAGGATACGACCGCCTCGTCGAGCAGGTACGCAACGGCCCGCCCTTCGGGCCCTTTGCGGTGCCAGGGCTGCGGAGGCTCCTCAACCTCAACGAGTACGTCGTGCACCACGAGGATGTGCGGAGGGCCAACGGTCTCGGACCGCGCACCGACCGGCCTGATCTACAGGACGACCTGTGGCGCCTCCTCGGCAAGGGCGCTCGCCTGATGCTGCGCAAGGTCAAGGGCACGAGCGTGCGGCTCCGGCGCCCCGATGGGCAGGCCATCACGGTGGGCTCCGGTCCCGAGGTGGTGATCGCCGGCGACCCGGTCGATCTGCTGCTCTACCTCCAGGGCCGCCGCGGTGCGGCCCAGGTCGAGATCACTGGCACCCCAGCGGCCACCCTGGCGTTGGCGAGCGCCCAGCCCGGCATCTAGTCAGCTCACAGCGAGGATGCCACGAGCCTGGAGACCGGCGAGGCCCTCCCACAGCACCGCGAGAAGGATGTTCGTGGCTCGCTCGATCCCGCAGTCTCGGTAGTCGACCCAGTCCTGGGCCCCAGCCTCGAGGAGGCCCACCACACCACGGGCGATGAGGCGGGCCGCCGGCTCGTCGGCCCACGCGCTGGCGATCCGCTCGATTCGGGCCCGACGAGCACCCTGGATGGCGGGGTGTTGCAGCGCGCCGGCCGCGGCCATGAGGTTCCACGACGGCTGGTTGTCGCGCGCGAAGAGCAGGTAGCGCCGGATCAATCGGCGGAGCCGAACCTCATCGGGCAGTCGATCATCGAGCGCGCGCCCCAACTCGGCGTCGAGGTGCTCCAGGTTGTGGAGGTAGACCGCGGCGATCAGGCCACCGCGATCGCCGAAGTAGGCGTAGACCAACGAGCGCGAGACCCCGGCGGCCTCGGCCACTTCCTCGAAGGAGACCTCCGACGGATCTCGGCCGCGGAACACGTCGGCTGCCGCGCCCACCAGGAGCGCCCGTCGTGTCACGGGGTCGAGACGGAGATGGGGCTTGATCTCCTTGACCGGGCGGCTCACTGTCCCTCTTCGTCAGGCTGGGTGTGGTGGTTGTGCGTACGGATGCGTTCGGGGTCAGACGGCAGGCTGGGCGACAGCGACGGGCATCTCATCGGAGGGAGCGGGCGTGCCAAGGATCGGGAAGTGGCAGGCCACGAAGTGGTCGTCCCCCACCGCACGCACCTGGGGCTCCTCGAGCGCACATCGCTCCTGGGCGATCGGGCAGCGTGTGCGGAAGCGACAGCCCGACGGCGGGTCGATAGGCGAGGGCAGATCCCCGGTGAGGAGGCCTGACTGCACGGGAGGCACCGTGGGGTCGGGCACCGGGATCGATCGCAGAAGGGCGGCCGTGTAGGGGTGAGCGGGCGTCTTGTAGAGGTCGTCCGGCGACCCCACCTCGCAGATCTTGCCCAGGTACATCACCGCCACGCGATCGCTGATGTTCTTCACCACCGCCAGGTCGTGGGCGATGAAGATGAGCGTGAGCCCGTACCGGGCCTTCATGTCCTCGAGCAGGTTGAGGATCTGCGCTTGCACCGACACGTCGAGGGCCGACACGGGCTCGTCGCAGATGATCAGCTCAGGGTCGAGCACGAGCGAGCGAGCGATGGAGATGCGCTGGCACTGCCCGCCCGAGAACTGATGGGGGCGCTTGTCGGCGGCCACCTCGGGATCGAGACCGACGGCGTCGAGGACCTCCGCCACACGCGCCTTCTGCTCGGCGTCGGTGCCGCGCTTCCAGATCCGCAGCGGCTCGGCCACGATGTCCTTGACCCGGCGGCGGGGGTTCAAGGACGAGATCGGGTCCTGGAAGATGAACTGCAGCCGGGTGCGCACCTGGCGCAGCTCCTGCCCGCCGAGCGCCGAGAGGTCGGAGCCCTCGAACAGCACCCGGCCGCGCGTGGGCGGAGGCAGCTGCATGATCGCCCGGCCAGTGGTGGACTTTCCGCACCCTGACTCCCCGACGAGACCGAGGGTCTCGCCCTTGCGCACGTCGAGGCTGATGCCCGACACGGCGTACACCGTGCCGGAGGAGGTGTGGAACTCCACCTCCAGGTCTTCGATGCGCAGCAGGACGTCATCGGTGCTTCGCAGGTGTGCGGTGCCGGTGCCAGCCATCAGGCCTCCCCACCCACGAGTGCGGCGGTCTCGACAGCGGCCGCGGCGGCGGAGTCCCCGGTGACGGCCGCTTCGGCGGCAGGGAGGTGGTGAGCGAGGTTGCGCTCGAGCGCTTCGCGTCCGGCGTCGGTGCCCACGGGGAACCAGCAGCGGTAGAGGTGGCCTGGGGTCTCGGCCTCCACGAGGGGGGGCATCTCGGTGTGGCACTTGGGCTGCGCGTAGGGACAGCGCGGTGCGAAGCGGCAGCCCGGCGGTGGGTTGATGAGATCAGGCGGTCGACCCCCGATGATCTGCAGCCGGGTGTGGCTTGGCGACTCGAGCTTGGGGATGGAGCGCAGGAGCGCCTCCGTGTAGGGCATGCGCACGCTCGCAAACAGGGCCCGCGTGGGTGCCTTCTCCACGATCTGCCCGGCGTACATCACGGCGATCTCGTCGGTGCGACCGGCCACCACGCCGAGGTCGTGGGTGACGAGCACCATGGCCATGTTCCGCTCGCGCTGCTGCTGGTTGAGCAGGTTGAGGATCTGCGCCTGCACCGTCACGTCGAGGGCGGTGGTGGGCTCGTCGGCGAAGAGCAGCTTCGGGCCACAGGCGAGCGCGATGGCGATCGTCACGCGCTGTCGCATGCCCCCGGACAGCTCGTGGGGGTACTGGGAGACGCGCCGCTTCGGATCGGGGATGCCGACGGAGTCGAGCAGCTGCAGGGCCTGTTGTCTGGCCTCGTCCTTGGGAACGTCGAGGTGGTAGCGAAGTCCCTCAGTGATCTGGCGACCGATCCTCATGACCGGGTTGAGCGACGTCATCGGATCCTGGAAGACCATCGCCATCTCGGTGCCCCAGAGGGCCCGCAGCTGCTGCTTCCCGGCTCCCACGAGCTCCTGACCGTTGTACTTGGCCGAGCCGGACCGGTGGACGTTGCGCGCGGTGAGCAGGCCCATCATCGAGCGTGCCAGCACCGTCTTGCCCGAGCCCGACTCACCGACGACGCCGAGCGTCTTGCCCCGTTCGAGGGCGAAGCTCACGCCGTCGACCGCCTTCACCATCCCGGCAGGGGTATCGAACTGGGTGCGAAAGCCGTCGACCTCGAGGAGGACCGCCGCCTGTGGGGTCGGTGCGAGGATCCGTCGGGTGCTGCGCGGCTCGCCTCGCTCGCTCACAGCGACGAGTCCTTGACGTCGAAGGCGGCCCGGAAGCGGTCGCCGAGCATGTTGACGGCCAGGACCGTGAGGAACATCACGAAGGCTGGGATCATCGAGGTGTGGGCGATGTTCTCCTGTTGGAGGGCCCGCTTGCCGCCGTTGATCATCGCCCCCCAGCTGATCGTCTCCTGCGAGGTGAGCCCGAGGAACGCCAGGCTGCCCTCCGCCACGATGGCGATGCCCACCACCAGCAGGCCGAAGGCCAGCAGGGGCAGCACGACGTTGGGGAGGATCTCCCGCAGCAGGATCCGGCGCTTGGTGGCCCCGGCCGCCTCGGCTGCGAGCACGAACTCACGCTGCGAGAACGTGAGCGTGGTGGCTCGGGCGATGCGTGCGAACGCGGGGATCGACACCAGCGAGATGCCGATCACGACGTTCTTCAGATCAGCGCCCAGGAAGGCGACGATGGCGATCAGGAGGATCAGCGCCGGGAAGGCCAGGAAGACGTCGATGATCGACATGAGCAAGGTCTCGATGCGACCCCGCATGAACCCGGCGATGAGGCCGATGCCGCCCCCGACCACCATGCCGATGGTCAGCACGCCCAGCGCCACCACCAGCGACACGCGACCACCCCAGATGATGCGAGAGAAGATGTCGAAGCTGTTCTGCTCGGTGCCGAGGAGGAAGCCCGGGGTACCTGGCGGCTTGTTGGGGAGCTGGTTGAGGTTGGCGAAGTCGATGTGCGATGGATCCTTGATCGGCAGCCAGGGAGCGAGGATCGCCGAGACGCCGATCAGGATCAGCCAGATGGCGCTGAGCCACCCTCCCAGCCCCAGCACGCCGAAGCGGCTGCGCTTACGAGGAACTGGGGAGTCCGTGTTGGGAGTC
>JBKJSO010000087.1:0-10722 GCA_046595835.1 Acidimicrobiales bacterium
GCTGCCGGCGCTGCACGACGGCGGCGACGACGACGGCGACGGCGGCAAGGGCCAGGGCGATGAGGGCGCGCTCCACGCCACGAGCATGCCGTTCGGCCACGGGGACGGGCCACCCGAGCGCCTCGATGGCCAGGACATCGCACGCTTCGTGCAGAATGTCTCTCCATGGGTGAGCAGCCGACCGACCAGGGACTCGACGCGGATGATCGTTCGGGGGCGCCTGCGCTCGTCACGCTCGGGCTGACGCCCGACATCGCCTCCCCCACGGCCGACGAACCCGCCGGCCAGCCCGTGCCCGCGGCCGTGGGCGGTGGACGCATCGCCCGCCTCTTGCGCGAGCCCATGTGGGTGCTCGGTCTGGTGCTGTTCATGGACGAGGTCGACAAGAGCGTCGTGCGAGGGATGATCACCCCGCTCAAGCAGGACTTCGGCGTGGGCGACCTCGGCATCGGGGTGCTCCTCTCGCTCGCCTTGCTCTTCAACGGTCTGATCACCGTGCCCGCCGGCTACCTCGCCGATCGCTGGAACCGCTCCCGGGCGATCGGGCACACCGTCGTCGGCTGGTCGGTCCTCACCGCCGGAGGGGCGGCGTCGGTGGGCTTCCCGATGCTGGTCGGCATGCGGTCAGCGCTGGGCTTCGGTCAGGCCATCACCGAGCCCTCCGCCGCCAGCCTCATCGGCGACTACTACCCGCCCGACCAGCGCGGCAAGGCCTTCTCGATCCAGCAGGTGATGCTCCTCGGGGGCACCGGCGTGGGCGTGGGCCTCGGCGGCTTCATCGGCACGAACTACGGGTGGCGGCCCGCTCTCGTGGTGGTGGCCCTCCCCGGCCTGCTCGTGTCGCTGCTCGTGTTCCGCCTCCGCGAGCCGAAGCGCGGCACGGCCGACATGATGGCGGCCATCGGTGCCGGGAGCATCGAGCACGCCGAGGACGGCGACCACCCCAAGCTGTTCGAGAACGGCTTCCGCCAGTTCCTGCGCGACATGCTGGCGGGCCTGCGGGAGGACATGCGGGTGATCCTCGACATCCGCACCATGCGCTACGCCCTCGCGGGCGTGGCGGCCCTCCTCTTCACGGTCACCGCCCTCGCCGCCTGGCTGCCCCAGTACTACGAGCGCCACCTGCACATGGCCGAGGGCACCGGGGAGGCGCTGTTCACCGCCCTCATCATCTTCGGCGGGATCCCCGGCGTGCTGCTCGGCGGCCGGGTGGCCGACCGCTACGCGCAGCGCATCCAGGGTGGTCGATTGGCGCTGCCCGCCATCTTCATCGCCGCCGGCAACGTGCTGTTCACCCTCGCCTACACGCTGCGCAGCGACACCTACTCCGAAGGGCTCGTCGCCACGGTGTTCGTGCTGCAGCTCCTCGGGATCTTCGTGATGACGATGGCGATCCCCGGCCTGCGGGCCGGCCTCACCGATGCCATCCCGGCGCACCTCCGCGGGGCGGGCTTCGGTGCCTTCAACCTCGTGGCGGTCGTGTGCGGACAGGCCGCGGCGCCCTTCATCGTGTCGTTGATCTCCAACGCCTTCGACGAGAACCTGCGCGTCGCGTTCCTCGCCTGCTCGCCGCTGCTCTTCCTCGGCGCCGCGATCCTGTTCCGGGCGCGCAAGTTCCTCGACGAGGACATGAACAAGATCATGATGGCGGTCTTGCAGGCCCTCCAGGATGAGCAGGAACGGCATGCAGAGAAGGCCGCCGCTCAGGGGATCCACCCCGCCTGAGCTGTCCGTGGCGAACCGCTGCTGCCGCCCAGATCCGCCCTGGATCAGCCGGAGATGGGATCGGGGATGACGATGCCCTTGGCGAGCGGGATGCCCATCGACTGCGACATGCCACCACCGCCGATCCGGTAGAGGCCACGCTCGGCCACGATCGGGGCGTTGGCGCTGATCACCACCGGAAGGTGGTCCCGCGTGATGTGGTCGCCCAAGCGGATCACAGCTCGCCCACCCGCAGGGATGGACTGGCTCTGCAGGTCCTGGATGGCGATCGTCTGGCCGTCGGCCAGCCCCGTCACGCTGAAGGTCACGGCATGGTCGTTGTCGAGGTTGAACAGCACGATGAGCTCATCTCGCTCCGCCGTCGGTCCACCCCCGGGGAAGTACCAGGTGGGCGCGCCGACCGGGGACCCCGTGGTGACGCTCACGCCTCGACGCGCCGCCGGATCGACCGCAGCGTTCACCCGTTCGGCCGTGACCGGCACGTCGTTCAGCGACCGCACCAGCAGGGCGTGGCCAACCCCGGGGGGCACGCGGTCCTCGGCCTGGACGTCGAGGGTGGAGTAGCGACCGGGTGGGATCGTGAGCTCGAAGGGCTCGGGCGGTGCGTTGGTGGCGGGGTCGTCGAGGCGCACCTCCACCTCAACTTCGGCGACGCGGTCGCTGGGGTTGTAGACCACGACCTTCTCGGTGAGCCCGGGGCCCGTCTCGCCCACGGGGTAGATCCACTCCAGGGCCGGCGTCGGCACCCCGAGCGAGAGGGTCATGCCCTCATGGCCGTCGGTGCCGTCGAAGGTGTGGATGCGGTCGACGATCAGGCGGCCGCTGCGGACCGTCACCTGCGCGGACACCTGCTGCTTGCGGGTGACGTCCTCGTCGAGGTAGGCGCCCACCACGCTGCGACCCGGGACGATGAACCCCTGGAAGCGTGCGGTGTCGCGCACCCCTTCGTCGGTGGCAAAGGCGATGTCGACGGTGGCGTCGTCGGGGAACGGGTTCATGAAAACGAGCAGCTCGCGCGAGCCCCTGGTGGTGACGCCCCACGGGAACGACCAGGAGGCGGACGCGGTGGTGCTGCAGGGGGCGGTGGCCCGGCCCAGCGTGCCGGTGATCTGGTGCTCCACCGCGATCTCGCCGCCGTCTACCTCCACGACCGCGCCGGCCAGCTCGGACGGCGCCAGGTCCCCCACTCGGACCTCGACGCGACTCTGGGCCGGGAGGGCGACGACCTTCACGGCGGGGGCAGGACGGGTCGTGGTGGTGGTCGACGCCGGGGTGGTCGTGACGGGGGCCGTGGTGGCCACGGTCGTCACCGGCGCACCGGGGACGGTGGTCACCGGAGGGGGAGCCGACGTCGCCGCCACGACCCCCGCGAGCACGGTGACGGTGGCCGTGCGGGCTCGATCAGTGGGGTTGGCGAGGATGAGCACGTGATCGGCGAACGAGTCGGGCATCGCCGTGCCGCCCGCGCAGTACCAGGTGGACGACAGCGTGGGCTCGACCCGTGCGGCGGGGAGCGCCACGCCCACCCGCACGGTGGGGTTGCGATCAGCGGCCGAGGGTCCGTGCTCGGCGGCCTGCAGCACGAGCCCACCCGCGAGGAGTCCGCCGAGGAGCACGAGCGATGTCAGCCGGGCCGACCTCATGCGGGGTCCTCGACGACCACGGCGTTGGCGGGGTTCATCCGGTTGCGGAGCAGTCGTCGGCCGACCCACAGCCAGCCGAGCGCCTGGAGGCCCAGCATGGCGTAGCGCAGCGGTGAGGTCCGGAACGCCAGGGTGGCCTCACCCGCCGCAGTGACCTCGAACCCGTTGGCCCACCCGTAGGGCTTCGTGTGGGTGACCGCCGTCCCGTCGACGGACAGGTGCCAGCGATCGGAGTGCGCTGACGAGAGCAGCACGGTGGTGTCCGCCGCCACCGGCCCCGACCAGTGCAGCTCTCCATGCCGGTCCGCCAGCACCGCAGGCAGGGCCGAACGGTCGACCCCGGCCGCGGCGGCGATGCCCCCGTCCGAGCCTGGGGCGTCCGCGGTGGGCACCCCCGCCCTGCTGGGGTAGAAGGCCTGGTTCCGGAACACCCGCAGACCGGCGGGGACGTCGATTGGCGCGAGGTCGAGCTGGGCGTCGAGGGTGGCGGCCAGCGCGCCCGGGATCGACAGCGGCTGGTCCGCGAACGGTGCCGGGGCCAGCTGCTCCGGCACGACGACGTAGCGCACGCCCATCGGGGCCAGCAGCCGCCCGAGTCGAGCCGTCTGGCCGGATCGAGCCAGGTCGAGCGCATCGGCCAGCAGCCCGGTGCGACCGTCGTCCGAGCCCACCCAGAGGTCCTCGAGGCGCGGCGTGCCGTTGTCGGTGGTCGCATACCCGACGCCGTCGGACAGCGCCCAGCTGCCCAGCGGCAGGGCTGAGGGGTCGCCGACCCAGAGCACCCGGAACGGCAGCCGGTCGTTCTCGGCGTCGATGAACCCGAGGGCGCGCGCGTGGTCGCCGCCGGGGGCCGACCAGCGGCCGTCGAACGCCGCGCCGAGCACCGGGATGGTGCCGAGCAGAACAGCGGCTCCGGCAAGGCCGGACGCAACCTGCCGCCATCCGAACCGGTAGCCGGGGAGATCGACTTCGAAGGCGGCGACGCCCATGGCGGTCGCCAGGGCCAACCCCACGGCGGCGGGAGCCAGCAGCACCTCAGTGGGCGGCAGGGCTACAGGCAACGTGCCGCGCTGCGAGAGCCAGGCGAGCCCCCAGAACGCCACCGCGACCGTCCACCCCCGCACGGCCCACGCGTGGCGCTCCGCGCGCCCGATCAGCAGCGGCAGCGCGGCCGCGATCAGGAACACCCAGCCCAGCGGGCCGCCCCCGAGCGGGCCCACCTGGAACCGAAGCAGCGCCCCGAGGTCCGATGGCCGCGGGCCGCGCTCGGCCCCGACGATGGCGGTCCACGGCGTGCCGGGCAGGAGGAGATCTGCGCTCCAGGGCAGGTGCAGGACGACGGCGAGCACGGCGGCGCCCACAGCCGCGCCGATCATGCGGCCCGACCCTCGCACTCGGTAGGTGAGCAACGAGCCGAGCGCCATCGCCACGCCCATCGCCACGATGACCAGCACCGCGCCGGGGATCAGGGTGGCCGCGAGGGCCGTGGTCATCCCGAGCGCCAGAACGTGGCGTCGCCACCGGGTGGGTCGCACGTGAGGCCCCGGATCGCCCCCGATCGAGCCGAAGGGGGCCAGGCCGCTCGCGCGTCCGAGGATGGCGAACACGAGCGGCAGCACGGCGTAGAGCGCCATCGCCCCCCACCGTCCCGCGGCCAAGGCGTTGTAGGGCAGCGGGTTGCAGACGTAGACGAGCAGCGCCGCCGTCTGGGCGTGGCGTGAACCGATGGGAGCGGCCAGGCGGTGGATCGTGAGCGCGCCGACGGGGAGCAGGCCGATGGTGAGCACCGTGCGGAGCAGGCCCATCGTCCCGGCGCTGAGCACACCGAGCACGCCGACGAGGCCGAACGCGGTCGGTGCGGGGGCCTCCGAGCCGAGTCCGGTGGTGCGCCAGCCGCTCGTCCACTCGCGGAGGAGCTCGACCGGCGACGAGCTGAAGGGCACGAGCTCCCCCACGGCGGGCACGCCCCGGGTGATGAGATGGCGGCTGCCGGCCACCAGCACGAGCGCCACCGCAGCCCACACCACCGCAGCGCTGCGAAACGTCCCCGCCCGCAGCGTGCCGGCCACGTGGCGACCGCTGCGGGCCCAGCCCGACAGGCGGTCCTCGTCGGCCCCGATCTGACCGCGGACGAACTGACGGAACCGGGCGCTGCCCCGGGCCATGAAGCGCCGGACCTCGTGGTCGGGCAGGTCCCGGAAGCCCTTGACCTGGCGGCGCGCGTCTCGCAGCTCGCCCACCCGGCGCAGGTTCCACAGCCAGGCCGCGACCAGCTCGCGGGCTTGCCCAGTTCGTCCCACGAGCAGCGCGTAGACCGTCTCGGCGACGTGCAGCACAACCATCTTCGGGACGACGCGGACGAGCCCGAGCGCCGAGTAGCAGCTCAGCACCACGCGCAGGCGGTGACGGGCCTGCAGACGACGGCGATCATCTACCAGTCGACGTACCGAGAGCGCCTCGAGGTGACGCACCCTGGCCATCGGCGCGACCACGACGCGCGCCCCGGCGACGTGGGCTCGCCAGCAGAGGCTCACGTCGTCCATCAGGTAGTCGATCCCCTCGTCGAAGCCCCCGATCGCCGCGAACAGGTCGGCTCGCACCAGGGTGCAGGCCCCGGGGATCGCGAACACATCTCGCACCGCGTCGTGCTGCTCCTGGTCGAGCTCGCCCCGCTCGACGAGCGGGACGACGTAGCCGGCGTGGTCCATGCCCTCGCCCACCTGCAGCAGCTGGCGCGGGTTGTCCCAGGCGACGAGCTTCGGGCCGACCACGGCCGCGTTCGACCGGTAGGCCTCCTCCACGAGCAGGCGCACGACATCAGGCTCGGGGGCGATGTCGTCGTGGCAGATCAGGTAGAAGGCGGCGCCCTCCACCACCTCGAGCACCTCATTGGCGGCGGCTCCGAACCCGGGGTTCTCCTCGATGCGGCGCACGAAGGCGCCCGGCGCGGAGAGGCCGACTCGGGGCTTGACCTCGCTGGCGCTGTTCGGGTCGACGACGAGGATGGACAGGTTCGGGTAGTCCTGGTCGGCGAGCGACGCCATCGACTCCTCGAACCACGGCCCCGGGTCCCGGGCGACCACGACGGCGACCACCGCCGGTGCGGGAGGCGGCGCCGGCTCAAGCGCGTCGTCGGGCGCGTCGGCGCCTGGGGTCGGTAGCTCCACGGTCGTTCGAGGGTAGCCGCCGCCCCCCGGCCCCCCGGGCCACCGGGGCGGGGATCAGATCGCACCCGTGCGCGGCTTGCGAACATCTGCACAAGCGCTTGCAATAGTTCGCAAGCAGTCCTACGGTGCACGACGGACGCCGTCTGACCCTGAGGAGCACGCCATGGCCCGCACCCCCGCCGAGGATCTCGCCACTGCTGTCAAGGACGCGGCGTACGTGTCCGTCGGGCTCGGCGTCATCGCGTTCCAGCGCCTGCAGGTGCGCCGTAACGAGCTGGCCAAGGCCATCAGCGGCCCGATCGAGGAGACCCGGGGCACCCTCGAGGTCCTCGGTGCGCTGGTCGGCGAGCGCGTGAAGCTCGTCGAGGAGCGCGTCGGCGCGGTCCTCGGCCGCTGAGGTCGAGCGCCGCGGCCCTCCCCGGTTCGCGCCGGTCCCTACACTCCACCACCTGCTGATGCGGGTACGTGTGATCGTGGTGTCGTGGAACAGCGGGGAGCACCTCCCCCGCTGCCTCGCGTGCCTCGACGCCACCGACTGGCCCGGCGAAGCCCTGGAGATCGTCGTCGTCGACAACGGCTCCACCGACGGCAGCACGCTTGACTGGTCCATCCACCACCCGAACGTCGAGCTGCGCCAGACCGGTCGCAACCGTGGGTTCGGCGGTGCCGCCAACGTCGGGCTGGCCGACCTCGACGGGCTCGACGCCGTGGCGCTCGTCAACCCGGATGCCTTCGTCGAGCCGGGCTGGCTGACCCCGCTCGCCAACGCCCTCCTCGCCGATGCCGGCGTCGGCGCCGCCTCCCCGAAGATCCTCTTCGATGCGCCCGACGAGCGGGGGCGTCCGGTCATCAACAACGTCGGGAACATCCTGGGTACCACGTGGGAGCTGCACGATCGTGGCTACGGCGAGGTGGATGCTGGCCAGTACGACGTCCCGGAGGAGGTGTGGGGGTGGTGCGGCGGCGCGGTGCTGCTGCGCCGCCAGTACCTCGACGACGTGGGGCGCTTCGATGCGCGGCTCTTCCTCTACGCCGAAGACGTGGACCTCTCGTGGCGGGGTCGCCGGCGGGGATGGCGCTACGCCTACGTGCCGTCGTCGGTCGTGCGTCACTCCCACCGGGCCAGCTCGGGCGGTGAGCGCACCCCCCTGCTCGACCACCTGAACCGCCGCAACCGCCTCGTGGTCGTGACGCGCCACGGCGGCCCGCGGGGCTCGGCCATCGCGTGGGGGCGGACGCTGGGCGGCATCGCCAGCGCCGTCTTCAGCGAGGTGCTGCTGCCCGCTGCTCGTCGCGGCCACGTCGATCTCGCCCCGCTCCGCCGTCGATGCCGCGCCGCCAGCGACGCGGCTCGGCTGCTCCTCGGGGGCGATCCTGCGGTCCCGGGCCTCGACGACGGCCTCGATGACAGCCCCTCGGAGCACGCGCCGTAACATCGCCCGATGCGCGCAGTCGTCACCGGGGGACTCGGGTTCGTCGGTCAGCACCTGGTTGCGCACCTCGTCGCCAGCGGCGACGAGGTCACCACCATCGACCATCGCGGCACCCACGCCGTCGACATCCTCGACGGCCCCGGCGTCGCTGACGCGATCGCGCGCCTCGCGCCCGAGGCCGTGTACCACTTGGCGGGCTGGGCCGACGTCGGCGCGTCGTGGTCGGACCCGGTCGGGGTGCTCCGCGTGAACGCGGAGGGAACCCTCAACGTGCTGCGAGCCTGCGAGGCGGCGTCGGTCCGGCGCGTGCTGGCCGTGGCCAGCGCCGATGTCTACGGAGTGGTCAGCGAGGCTGACCTCCCCCTCACCGAGCTGTCGCCCCTGCGTCCCACCAGCCCCTACGCGGCATCCAAGGCGGCTGCCGACGCCCTCGCCCTCCAGGCGTTCCTCGGGCACGGTCTCGGAGTCGTCAGGGTGCGCCCGTTCAACCACCTCGGGCCGGGCCAGTCCGAGCAGTTCGTGGCGCCCGCCCTCGCGGCGCGCATCGCCCGCGCCGAGCGAGACGGCCTCGACAGCATCGCGGTAGGCAACCTCAGCGCCCGTCGGGACGTCACCGACGTGCGCGACGTCGTGCGGGCCTACCGCCTCCTCATCGAGCGCGGGGAGCCCGGCGAGGTCTACAACGTGTGCAGCGGCCAGGACATCGCCATCCAGGAGCTCGCCGATCACCTCGTGGCCCTCGCCCACCGACCGATCACCTTGTCGCCCGATCCGTCCTTGCTCCGCCCGATCGACCTGCCGGTGCTGCGCGGCGACGCCTCTCGACTGCGGGCGGCCACCGGGTGGAGCCCGGAGCACACGATCGAGGCGACCCTCGCTGACCTGCTCGACGACATGCGGACCCGCGTGCAGGCCGAGATCCCCGATGAACAGGAGACACGATGACCAAGCGCGCCCTCATCACCGGCATCACCGGTCAGGACGGCTCGTACCTCGCCGAGCTGCTCCTCGACAAGGGCTATGAGGTCATCGGCATGGTCCGTCGCAGCAGCACGACCAACTTCGAGCGCATCGCCCACCTGCAGGACCGCATCGTGCTCGATCCGTACACCGCCTCCGGTGACCTGCTCGACGAGGCCTCGCTCATCGCCATCCTGCGGGAGTACCGACCTGCGGAGGTGTACAACCTGGCCGCCCAGTCCTTCGTGCAGACCTCCTTCCGGCAGCCGGTGCTCACCGGTGAGATCACCGCGCTGGGCGTGACCCGCCTGCTCGACGCCATCCGCATCGTCGACCCGGAGATCCGCTTCTACCAGGCCTCGTCGAGCGAGATGTTCGGCAAGGTGCAGGAGGTGCCCCAGACCGAGAGCACGCCGTTCTACCCACGATCGCCCTATGGCGTCGCCAAGCTCTACGGCCACTGGATCACCGTCAACTACCGCGAGTCATACGGCATGCACGCGTCCTCGGGGATCCTCTTCAATCACGAGTCGCCCCGTCGAGGGATGGAGTTCCTGCCTCGGAAGGTGAGCCACGGCGTGGCCCAGATCAAGCTGGGTCTCAGCACGGACCTCGCGCTCGGGAACCTCGACGCCGAGCGCGACTGGGGCTTCGCCGGCGATTACGTCGAGGCGATGTGGCTCATGCTTCAGCAGGACACGCCGGATGACTTCGTCGTCGCCTCGGGGCAGACGCACTCCGTGCGCCGATTCTGCGAGATCGCCTTCGAGCACGTGGGGTTGCACTACGAGGATCACGTCACGCTGAACGAGAAGTTCATGCGCCCCGCGGAGGTCGATTTGCTGATCGGCGATCCAGCCAAGGCCAAGAAGGTGCTCGGCTGGGAGCCCACCACCTCGTTCGAGGAGCTCGTGCGGATGATGGTCGATGCCGACCTCGCCCTGCTCTCGGGCCGGCTCAAGGGGATCAGCTGATCGCGGTCCTCGCCGGCGGGGTCGGCGCGGCGCGCCTGCTGGCCGGCTTGGTGCAGGTGCAACCCCCCGCCGAGCTCACGGCCATCGTGAACGTCGGCGACGACATCGAGCTGCACGGGCTGCACATCAGCCCCGATCTCGACACGGTCACCTACACGGTGGCGGGCGCCATCGACACCAACCGGGGATGGGGTCTCGCCGGCGAGACCTGGCACGCGATGGAGGCGCTGCGGCGGTACCCGTCGGCCCGGGCATGGTTCAACCTCGGCGACCGCGACCTCGGCACCCACCTCTACCGCACCGACCGACTTCGCTCGGGCGCCTCGCTCTCTACGGTGACGGCCGAGATCGCCGAGGCCTGGGGACTTGGCCTCCGCCTGCTCCCGGTCAGCGACGACCCCGTGCGCACCCGCGTCACCATCGCCGAGGGCGAGATCGACTTCCAGGAGTACTTCGTGCACCGCCAGCACGACGTAGCGGTCACGGCCGTCCGCTTCGAGGGCGCCTCGGCAGCCAGCCCGGCGCCGGGGGTGCTCGACGCCATCAGCACGGCGACGCGGATCCTCATCGCACCATCGAACCCGATCGTGTCGATCGAGCCCGTGCTGGCCGTGCCTGGCGTGCGCGGTGCCGTGGCGCAGCGTCGTCAGGAGGTCGTGGCGATCTCCCCGATCATCGCGGGAGCGGCGCTCAAGGGGCCGGCCGATCGCCTGCTGCGAGAGCTCGGCCACGAGTCCTCCGTGGTGGGGATCGCCCGCATCTACGCGCCGCTGGCCGCGACCCTGGTGATCGACGAGGCCGACGCCGACCACGCAGCCGC
>JBKJSO010000218.1:0-2718 GCA_046595835.1 Acidimicrobiales bacterium
CGGCGCTTGCGGGCCAGGCGCACCGCGAGCTTGCGGGTGAGCGGGTAGATCGCCTTGCGCAGCGAGGCCATCTCCTCGCGCGAGGCGTGCATGAAGTCGACATCTTCGGGCAGGGGCTTCCGCAGCGTGCGAGCCATCGCCTCGACGCCGCGATCGGCCACCAGCGCCCGCCGGATCTCCGACTCGATCTCCTTCTTCAGCTGGTCGATGCGGGTCTGGTACTCGTCGTGCTCCAGGCGCTCCTCGAGGGGGGTGAGCGGCTCCGGCGACTGCTCGCGCGCCTGCTGCATCAGCTTGTCGAGGACGGCGTCGAGATCGAGGTTCCGCAGCGTCCGGTAGAGGTAGTACGTGCCGCCGACCGGTCGGCCGGGCTCCATGCCAGCGAAGCGGCGCACCGACTGACGGGCCACCGCTCGCATCATGGCGTCGTCGCCACGCTGGAGCGCCTTGAAGAGCATCTCGGCGATCTCCTCGGGCGTCATGCTCTCGCCCGAGCCGCTCCCGTTGCGGGGACCGTCGCCGTCCATCTCCTGCTGCTCGAGCTCCTCGAGGAGCTGCGCCAGCTCGTCGTCGCCCGCGTCGGCGATGCGAAAGCGCGAGCCGCGCAGCGAGAAGTACACCTTGAAGAGGGTCTCGAAGGCTCGCCAGTGCGTGTTGTTCTTCACCAGCGTGGCGGCCAGGGCGTACTTGAACGCCTCCCGGTCCTCGAGCGGGATGTGCTTGACCGCCTCCATGGCGTCGAGGTTCTCGGTGAGGCTCACCGGGAGGCCGGCGAGGCGCAGCTCCTGGATGAACCCGGCCAGCAGCTCGGTGATGGCGAAGCCAGCCGCAGCCTCCGGGGCGACGTCGGTCATGGTGGTGGCCGGCTACTTGCCGGCGGCCGCCTTCTGGATGGTGCCGTTCTCCTGGTCGAGCTCGCGCACGGCCTTGGCGATGTCGCTCTGGTACTTGAGCAAGATGTTGATGGTGGCCTTGGCCGTCTCGGCATCGACGTGCTCCACGCCGAGCAGGAGCAGCGTGCGGGCCCAGTCGATCGTCTCGGACACCGACGGCGACTTCTTCAGCTCCAGCTGGCGGATGGAGCGCACGATGCGCGCCACCTGATCGGCCAACGAGTCGGTGATGTCCGGCACCTTGGTGAGGACGATCTCCTTCTCGCGCTCGAGCTCCGGGTAGTCGATGTGGAGGAAGAGGCAGCGGCGCTTCAGGGCCTCGGAGAGCTCCCGGGTGTTGTTCGAGGTGAGGAACACCAACGGGATCTGCTTGGCCGTGATGGTGCCCAGCTCGGGGATCGACACCTGGTAGTCGGAGAGGATCTCGAGGAGCAGGGCCTCGGTCTCCACCTCCACTCGGTCGACCTCGTCGATCAGCAGCACCACTGGCTCGTCGGCCGTGATGGCCTCGAGGAGCGGACGGGTGAGGAGGAACTCGTCGGAGAAGATGTCGTCCTCGACGGTCTCCCACGTCTTGTCCTCGCCGCGCTCGGCCTGGATGCGCAGCAGCTGCTTCTTGTAGTTCCACTCGAACAGCGCCTTGGACTCGTCGAGCCCCTCGTAGCACTGCAGGCGGATCAGGCGGGCGCCGGACATCTCGGCCACGGACTTGGCCAGCTGCGTCTTGCCGGTGCCGGCGGGGCCCTCCACGAGGATGGGCTTGCCGAGGCGGTCGGCCAGGTACACGATGCCGGCGATGCCCTCATCGGAGAGGTAGTCGACCTTGCGGAGCGACTCACGCACCGCGGCCACGGACTCGAAGCGATACGTCGGGTCAGCCATCTTCTCAGCCATCCCGGCAGCCTACGCGGCGACTTGACCGCGCGGTCAATCCAGTTCTCAACCCCCGAACTTGTGCCTCTGGAGTGGCGCCGTCAGGTGCGGATCTGGCCGTCGCCGTGGATGACGAACTTCAGGCAGGTGAGCTCGCGCAGGCCCATGGGACCCCGCGCGTGCAGCTTCTGGGTGGAGATCCCGATCTCGGCGCCGAAGCCGAGCTCCTCACCGTCGACGAACCGAGTGGAGGCGTTGACCAGCACGGCGGCCGCGTCGACCTCTTGCACGAAGCGGTTGGCGGCCCGGATGTCGTTCGTGACGATCGCCTCGCTGTGGCCGCTGCTGTAGCGGCGGATGTGGGCGATGGCGGCGTCGAGGGTGTCGACCACCCGCACGGCCAGCTTCAGGTCGAGGAACTCGGTGGCGTAGTCCTCGTCGGTTGCCAGGGCCGCCACGCGGTCGCCCAGGATCTCCTGGGTGGCCTGGTCGCCCACCAGCTCCACGCCCTCGAGACGATGGGCCAGATCGGTCAGGAAGGCGGCGGCCACGTTGCGGTGCACGAGCAGGGTCTCGGCCGCGTTGCACACCGACGGGCGCTGCACCTTGGCGTTCTCCACGATGGCGGCGGCGGCGGCCAGGTCGGCCGAGGCGTCCACGTACACATGGCAGTTGCCGTCACCGTCGATCACGTACGGCACGGTGGCGTTGTCGAGGATCGACCGGATGAGCGATGGTCCGCCGCGCGGGATGAGCACGTCGACCGACTCCCGCAGCCGCATGAACTCGACGGCCGCTTCGTAGCTCGTGTCCTCCACGAGCACGAGCGAGTCCTCGGGAAGACCGGCCTTGGAGAGCCCTTCGCGCAGCGCCGAGGCGATGGCGATGTTCGAGCGGATGGCTCCCGACGACCCGCGCAGGAAGGCCGCGTTGCCCGACTTCAGGCACAGCC
>JBKJSO010000247.1:0-5285 GCA_046595835.1 Acidimicrobiales bacterium
CGTCCGCCGTCGATCCCCTCTCGTACGAGGTTGTCGAGGCCGGCCTCGAGGATCGGGATCTCCCCGCGCTGGAGCTGGGCGACCTTGTCGACGTCGATGTCGGCGCAGATCACCTCGTGGCCCACGTGGGCGAAGCAGGCGCCGGTGGTGAGCCCGACGTAGCCCGTGCCGATCACTGCGATCCTGCTCATGAAGCCGCTCCCAGCTCGCGCAACAGGCGGTCGAGTGACTCACGGTAGTGCGGGAGGAGCGGCAGACCCGTGAGCCGGAGCGTGGCGTTGTCGAGCACGGAGTTGGCGGGACGAGGGGCCGGCCGCGGCGGATCGAGGTCGGTGGTGGCGATGGGCCGCACCTTGGCCGGATCGTGTCCGGCCCGCTCGAGGATGTCGCGCACGAAGCCGTACCAGCTGGTGTCGCCCTGGTTGGTGACGTGGTGGATGCCAGAGCGCCGCTCGGCAGCGATGCGGCGGATCATGGGCGCCAGGTCGGCGGTGAAGCTGGGACAGCCGCGCTGGTCGTCGACGAACGCCAGCTCGGGGCGATCCAACAGGGCGAGCACGGTCTTCACCATGTTGGCCCCGTGGGCGCCGCACACCCAGGCCGTGCGCACGATCGCGGACCCGGGGGCGTGGAGGGCCACCGCCTGCTCACCGGCCAGCTTCGAGCGTCCGTACACCGACTGCGGGTTGGGTTGGTCCCACTCCCGGTACGGCTCGGCCTTGGTGCCGTCGAAGACGTAGTCGGTGGACACGGCCACCAGGTGGGCCCCGGCCCGACGGGACGCGTCGGCCACCCACTCGGAGCCGAGAGCGTTCGTGAGGAAGGCGCGCTCCTCGTCGCCCTCGCAGGCGTCCACCGCGGTCCATGCGCCGGCGTGGATGACGACATCGGGCTGCGTGGCCGTGATGGCCTGGTAGACGGCATCGCGGTGTGTCAGGTCGAGGCGAGACCGATCGCAGGCGATGACGTCGTCACCGGCCTCGGTGCACGTGCGCAGGAGGTCGTGTCCGAGCTGGCCACCGGCTCCGGTGATGAGGACTCGCATCAGCCGCCCGACTTGAGGGGCCGCCACCACCAGTCGTTGGCCCGGTACCACTCGACGGTGGCTTCCAGGGCTTCCTCGAGCGTGCGCTGCTTGGTCCAGCCCAGCTCGCTGATCTTGGCGATGTCGACGGAGTAGCGGCGGTCGTGGCCGAGCCGGTCCTCCACGTAGTCGACGGAGGTCTCGTCCTTGCCCAGGAGCCCGAGCAGCCGGTCCACGAGCACCCGGTTCGGGGTCTCGTTGCCGGCACCGATGTTGTAGATCTCGCCGGCGGCGCCCTTGTGCAGCACGAGGTGCACGCCCGAGCAGTGGTCATCGACGTAGAGCCAGTCGCGCTCGTTGAGGCCGTCGCCGTAGAGCGGGACCTTCCCCCCGTCGAGGAGGTTGGTGGTGAAGAGCGGGATGGCCTTCTCGGGGTACTGGTAGGGCCCGAAGTTGTTCGTGCACCGGGTGACGGTGACGGGCACGCCGTGGGTGTGGTGGTAGCTGAGCGCGATCAGATCCGAGCCCGCCTTCGACGCCGAGTAGGGCGAGCGCGGCTCGAGGGGATCCGTCTCCTTCGAGGAACCGACCTCCACCGAGCCGTACACCTCATCGGTGCCGATGTGGACCACGCGCTCGATCTCCAACCGACGTGCCGTGTCCATCACGACGTTCGTGCCAAAGCAGTTGGTGTTGACGAAGTCGTCCGAACCCACGATCGAGCGATCGACGTGGCTCTCCGCCGCGAAGTGCACCACTGCGTCGGCGCCGCGCATGGCGCCCTCGAGGGCTCCGGGATCGCAGATGTCGCCCATCACGAAGGAGTAGCGCGGGTCGTCGTCGACGTCCTTCAGGGTGGAGAGGTTCCCGGCGTAGGTGAGGGCGTCGTACACCACGACCTCGTCGTCGGTGTTGGCGAGCACGTAGCGGACGTAGTTGGAGCCGATGAACCCAGCTCCACCGGTGACCAGCTGCTTCATCGGTCGGCTCCGTCGAGGTCGGCGAACAGGGGGGCGTTGAGGTCCTTGGCCGACACCTGGGCGCGGTCGCCCTCATCGATGGGCAGCGGCCAGGTGATCCCGAGGGCGGGGTCGAGCGGGCTGCAGGCCACGCCTGCCATGCCGGGCGCCCACTCCTGATCGAAGCAGTAGAGGTACTGGGTGGAGCCGGCGGCGGTGGCCTGGAAGCCGTTGGCCACGCCGCGCGGCACGAGGACCTGCTCACCCGGCACAAGCGTGAGGGTCACGACGGCTCCGTGGGTGGGCGAGTCGGGCCGGGTGTCGACGTAGGCCCCGAAGGCCTCGCCCGACACGACCGCGACGAGCTTGTCCATGTCCTCGGCGTGCAACCCGCGCAGACCCCCCTGGTAGGTCTCCGTGGCGTTGACCTGCAGCCAGGGCCCGAGCGAGGGGAGTCCCGCCTCGCGGAAGGCCGACTCGCGGTAGAACTCGCGCACGGTGCCCCGCTCGTCGGTGACCTGCTTCATCGTGATGAGGTGCAGACCGGCGATCGCGCTCTCGCGAGCGTCGAAGTCGATGATCGTCGTGGCCATCAGCCCCCAGCCTCGCCAGTCTCGAACTCGAGGAAGCGGAGCAGGTGCTCGCCGTAGCCGCTCTTGGCGAGATCGCCGCCCTGGTCGGCTGCCGCCGCAAGGGAGCGCAGCTGGTCGGGGGTGATGAAGCCCTCACGGCACGCGGCGGTCTCTGGCGAGCCGATGAGCAGGCCCTTGCGACGCTGCTGCCCTGCCACCCACTGCTGGGCCTCGAGCAGCGCGTCGAACGTGCCGACATCGAACCACTCGGTCGAGAACGGGAGCTTCGACACCTGCAGGCGACCGTCCTTCAGGTACCGGCTGTTCACCTCGCTGATCTCGAGCTCGCCGCGTGCGCTGGGCGCCGTGGAGCGAGCTACCTCGACCACGCTGTTGTCGTAGAAGTACAGGCCCGGGATCATGTAGTTCGACGGGGGCGCGGCGGGCTTCTCGTGCACTGCCACGACGTCACCCGCAGCATCGAGCTCGAGCACCCCGTAGCGCTCCGGGTCGGGGACCCAGAGCCCGAAGACGACGGCGCCGTCCGGGCTCGTGTAGCGCTGCAGCTGCTCACCGAGGCCGACGCCGTAGAAGATGTTGTCGCCGAGGATCAGGGCAACGTCGTCGTCGCCGATGAACTCCTCGCCGATGAGGAACGCCGCCGCGATGCCGTTGGGCTCCGGCTGCGAGGCGTACGTGAACGAGCAGCCCCACTGGCGGCCATCGCCGAGGAACGCCTCGAAGAGCGGGAGCTGCTCCGGGGTGGAGATGATGAGGATCTCGTTGATGCGGGCGTGGAGCAGCGTGGAGATCGGGTAGTACACGAGCGGCTTGTCGTAGACGTGCATCAGCTGCTTGGAGGTGGCCCGGCTGGCCGGGCTCAAGCGGGTGGCTCGCCCGCCGGCGAGCACGATGCCCTTCATCGGCCCGCCAAGGGGCGCACGGATGCGGCAGCAGTGCGGGAGGAGGGTCGCATGACCGGCCGATTCTGACACGACGGGTTGGAGCCGCCCAAAGGTGGCGCCACCTGGGTCAGCAGCGAGCGTTGGGGGGCGGCTGCGGGACCTGCCCGATCACCGTGGTCGAGGAGGTGGAGCCCAGCTCGGTGGTGGGGCTCGTCGTGACGACTGCCGGATCGACGGTGGTGGTGGTGGAGGACGTGGATGGCACGGGTGTGCTCCGCACGCCGGCGAACTCGGTGCCGGTGACCACGACGACGTCGGCACCGATGGCGCCGGTGACCTCCTCGAGGTCGGCCCCGCCGACGAGGTAGCGGGCGACCAGGTCGGCGGCGGGACCAGCCCCCGCCTTGTACCGAACGATGGTGCGGACCACGCCGAACGTGTCGGCCTCCCCCGTGCCCGCCGAGGTGAAGCCCGCCGCCACGAGCGCCGTGCTCACCCGGCCCGCCTCGCCGGGGGATCCCGAGCCGTTCAGCACCTTCACGCGCACACCGTCCGGGCTCAGGCTGGTGGGGTCGGTGCCGCGGAACAGGTCGAGGATGGACTGGGCCCGATCGTCCACCAGGCGCAGCACGGCCGCGCCGCCGATGTTGTCGTCCACCACGGGCAGGGCGAAGAGATCGAGGTCATCGGGGTTGAAGCTCCGAAACCGGCGACCCAGGTCGACGATGTCGTTGCCCTTGAGGAGATCGTCGACGGTGACCGTCTTGAGGGCGGCGTTGACGAGGTCGTCGAGGGTCACCGGGTTCCGCACGCCCTTGTCGACGGCTCGCCGCAGCGCCCGCACGATGAAGTCCTGCTGGCGGCTGATGCGGCCCAGGTCACCCGTGGGATCGGTGCGCCAGCGGCCGTTCGAGAACGTCTCGAAGTGCCGCGAGCGCACGTAGGCCAGGGCCTGGTCGGGGTCGAGCGATACGCATCCAGGCTGCTCGACCACCAGCCCGGAACGCCGGTCGCGCGCCGGTTGGTTGAACCACACCTTCACGCCGTCGATCACGGCGACGAGGTCGCGGAAGCCCGCGAAGTCGACCTGCACGTAGTGGTTGATGGGGATGCCGAGGTAGCCCTCGATCGTGTCGATCAGGTCCTTGGGGCCGCCAGACTCGATGGCGGCGTTGATCCGGTTGTGACCGCCGCTGGCGAGAGGCACCCACAGGTCTCGCGGCAACGAGAGCAGCGACGCCCGCGCTGACGCGGGGTCGACCCGCAGCACCATGATCGTGTCGGACCGCAGCCCGCCGACGTCCTCCCGCCCGGAGCGGACGGGGTCGTTGGCGGCGAGGTTGGCGGCGCTGTCCACCCCGACGAGGAGGAAGTTCTGTGGTCCCACGTCGGAGGTGCGCTCGGTGAGGACGCTCCCGAGCTCGACCCGAGCGAGGCGGCTGTACTTGGCGTACGCGTAGCCGAGCCCCCCCGCCGTGACGAGCAGCGTGACGGCCAGGCCGCCGCTCACGAGGAGCGCCAGGCGCTGGCCCCACGAACGGGGCGCTCGGCGCGGTCCGCGACCCAGGTTCACTGGACGGGCAGGCCGAGCTCGCGGCTGATCACGAGGCGCTGGATCTCGCTCGTGCCCTCGCCGATCTCGAGGATCTTGGCATCGCGGTAGAAGCGCGCCACCGGCGTCTCGTCGATGAACCCGTAGCCGCCGAAGACCTGGGTGGCGATGCGAGTGGCGCTGACGGCGGCCTCGGTGGTGTGCAGCTTGGCCATGGCGGCGGCCTGGCCGTCACGCTGCTCGTCACGGCGGGGGGGCTCGGCTACGCGTACG
>JBKJSO010000364.1:0-10164 GCA_046595835.1 Acidimicrobiales bacterium
GTGGAGAACTTCGGCAACAGCAAGGGCGGTGGGGGCACCATCGTGCAGCAGACCCTGCGCTCGTCGAACTGTGCCTTCGTGCGCCTCGGACAGATCGTCGGCACCGCGAAGGTGGCCGAGCAGGCGCGCAAGATGGGCATCACCACGCCGCTGGTCCCCGTGGTGTCGATGCCCCTGGGCACCCAGGAGGTGTTCCCGCTCGACATGGCGGGCGCCGTTGCCTCGATCGCCAACGACGGCGTGTTCAATCCCCCGTACTACATCGACCGCGTCGAGGACCGCACAGGCCACAAGCTCATCGAGCACACGGACAACCCTCGGCGGGCCGAATCGCCGTCGAGCGCTCGGCTGGCGGCCGACATCCTCGAGAAGAACGTGCAAGGGGGCACCGGCACGAAGGCGCGCATCCCGGGGCAGCACGCGGCCGGCAAGACGGGCACGGCGCAGAACAGCGGAAATGGGTGGTTCGTCGGTTTCACGCCCTATCTCTCGACGGCCGTGTGGATCGGGTCCACGGCCGACAACTTCGAGGTGAAGATCCGCGGCACGGGCATCACCGGCGGGTCGTACCCGGCGGAGATCTGGGGTCGCTACATGCGGGCCTGGCACGCCGGGTTGAAGGCCAAGGACTTCAAGGACCCGCCCTCCACCCGCGCCGGGCGCTATCTCCAGCTGGATCGCAAGGTCGACAAGGGCGGCGGGTCGGGCTCCACCCGCTCGGGCTCCACCCGCTCAGGGTCGGGAACGCGCCGCACCACCAGCACGACCACCCCAGGCACCGGCGGCCCGGGCACCACCGAGTCGCCTCCCACCACCAACTCGCCTCCGACCACTGACGTGCCGCCCGTCACCACGCCGCCGCCGTGAGCCGCGCCGGCGAGGCGACCGGGCAGGACGCGCGAGGATGCGGGGCATGAGGCAACGATGAGCCGCTGGGATGCCCTCCTAGCCGTCCAGGACCACGACACGCACACCGATCAGCTCCTGCACCGCCGCACGACCCTGCCGGCGCGGGCCGAGCTCGATGGCACGATGGCGCAGCTCGTCACGCTGGAGAAGCGGGCGGCGGAGGTCGAGGCGGCACGGCACGAGCTCGGCCGTGCGCAGCAGCGGCTCGAGGACGACATCTCCGCGATCAACGACAAGGCCGGGCAGCACGACAAGACGCTCTACAGCGGCACGATCGGCAACCCGCGCGAGCTGCAGACGCTCCAAGAGGAGATCGGTGCGCTCAAGCGGCGCGTGTCGCAGCTCGAGGACCAGGAGCTCGAGCTCATGGAGCAGATCGAGCCGCTGGATGCCGACCTGGCGCGCATGATCGCCGAGCGCTCGTCGCTCGACGAGCGGGCCGCTGGTCTGCGGGCGCAGATCGCCGAGGAGGAGGTGGCCATCGATGACGAGCTGGCCGCCATCCGAGCGGAGCGTGCCGCTCTCGTCGCCGGGGTCGAGCCAGAGCTGCTCGCCGAGTACGAGCAGCTGCGTCCCCATTCGGGCGGCATCGCCATCGCCCGGTTGGTGGGGGGCTCCTGCGGGGGCTGCCACCTGGGCCTCTCGGCGGTGGAGCGCGACCGCATCAAGAAGCTCCCCGACGACGAGCCCGTGCACTGCGAGGAGTGCGGACGCCTCCTCGCCCGGTAGGCGACCCGTGTTGCTGTGGTTTGTGGGCCCGTCGATCCTGATCGTCTGGTCGGTCTTCCGGAGCCCCGCCGCGGACTATCGGGTGGTGGCGGTGGGGGCGCTCCTCCCGCTCGTCGAGCTCCCCTTCGGCCATCCACGGCTCTTCCACAGCCTCAGCGGTGCCGCGGTGCTGCTGGTGGCGGTCATGGTGGGCGCCCGCGGGCAGCGGCTGGTGCAGCGCCGCTTGCTCGGCTTGCCGATCGGGGTGCTGATGCACCTCGTGCTCGACGGAGCGTGGGCCGACACCCACGGGTTCTGGTGGCCGTTCCTCGGCCCCTCGTGGTCGAGCTCGCCGCTGCCCGAGCTCGGTCGGGGGGGCTTCGACGTCGTGCTCGAGCTGGCTGGCGCGGCTGCGTGCTGGTGGGGCTGGCGCCGCTTCCGCCTCGACGAGCCCGACCGTCGACGCCTCTTCGTGCAGACGGGCCGGGTCGGCCGGGACATCGTCCCGTGACCTCCAACCACCAGCGGATCTGTGGAGCGATTCGTTCGGTAGCCGGCGGCCGTAGGGCTCCACAGATGGCGTCGACGTGCTGATCATCGTGCGCCACGGCCGCACCGAAGCCAACGCGTCAGGTCTGCTGCTCGGCCGGCGGCTCGATCCGGGTCTCGACGAGCTCGGTAGGCGCCAGGCCGTCGCGCTCAGTGGGGCGATCGGTCGAGCCGATCGCGTGATCGCCAGCCCGCTGCGGCGAACCCGAGAGACGGCTGAGGCGCTCGGCCTCCCCGTCGAGATCGATGAGCGCTGGGTAGAGATCGACTACGGCTCGTATGACGGCATGCCACTGGCCGACGTACCGGCTGCAACGTGGGCCGCGTGGCGAGCCGACATCGGCTTTGTTCCCGGCGGCGGCGAGTCGCTGGCGTCAGTCGCGAAGCGGGTCGGGGCGGCCGCAGCTGCGCTGCTGGAGGAGTCACGCACGAGCGACATCGTCGTCGTCACCCACGTGTCACCCATCAAGGCCGCCGTGGCCTGGGCGCTCGGTGCGGCGGACGAGGTGGTGTGGCGCATGTACTGCGCGCCGGGGTCGATCACTCGCATCGGAGCCTCGGGAGCGACGCCGTCGCTCCACTGCTTCAACGTCACCAAGCACCTCGACGGCCTCTGACCTGCAGGTGCTCCCTGCACGGCTGTGGCGCGGGCGGGTTTGGAGAAGGCGGGTTTGGAGATGTCGCCACGGGGTAGCAGCGAGGTACGCCGGAGCGGCTCGTCACCCTGGGAGAACCTCATGCGCATCTCGATCGGCATCCTCGCCTCTGCAACCGTGTTCTTCGCCTTGGGCGCCGCCGGCCTCCTCGGCACCTGGGCGCTGAGCGCGGCCACCGTCCTGGGTCTGATCGGCGGGATCTGGGCGGTGACCGTGATGGAGAGTCGGGAGCACTCCGATGTGGTGGCCGCAGGACTGGCGCCCCGGCGAGGCCTCCTCATGGAGGCGCCCGCGAGCGCTCGAAGCGACGTCGTCGCGTCCGACTAGCCCGCCCCTGGCCGTTGGTGGTTCGGCCTAGCCTGCCTTCGGGAGGCTCACCATGAGCGAGCGCGCAGTGCTGACCACGGGAGCCAGCTCGGGCATCGGGCTGGCGACCGCCATCGAGATCGCACGCCGAGGCCTGCGATCGATCGGCACCGTCCGATCAGCGGCGAAGGCGAAGGTGGTGCGGACTGCCGCCGATGCCGCTGGCGTCGAGGTGGAGACGGTGCGGCTCGACGTCACGGACGCTGCTGGTTGCCAGCGCGTGCTCGCCGGTCTCGAGCTGTACGGACTCGTGAACAACGCTGGCTACTCCCTCACGGGTGCGATCGAGGACGTCAGCGATGAGGAGGCTCGCCGACTGTTCGAGACGATGGTCCACGCGCCGATGCGACTGGCCCGGCTGGCGCTGCCGTCGATGCGAGCACAGGGTGCCGGCCGCATCGTGAACATCTCGTCCATCGCAGGCCGCGCCACGGCGCCCTTTGCTGGGCACTACACGGGCGCCAAGCACGCGCTCGAGGCGCTGTCCGACGCGCTGCGGATGGAGGTGGCTGGCGACGGCATCAAGGTGGTCCTCATCGAGCCAGGGGGCTTCAAGACGGGCATCTGGGAGGAGATGGAGCGCGATGTCGACGCGCGTGAGACCGCGGGCTCGCGCTTCGGGGGCGCCTATCGACGGTCGCTCCAGGGCCAGCGACTGCTCGAGCCCATCATGGGACAGCCAGAGGCCTGCGCCCGGGTGATCGCCGACGCCCTCACGGCGCGCTCGCCGCGGAGCCGCTACCTCGTCGGCCTCGATGCGCAGGCGATGCTGCTCGCCGAGCGGCTCACCCCCACCTTCGTGAAGGACCGCCTGGTCCGCTTCGGCCTCGGGATCTGATCTCGCCGATCACGCGAGGCGAGAGGCCACGGGTTCGCCCCCGAATGCCAGCTGGCTAGCGGCAGGGCCCTGCGTTCATCATCTCGCTTCTCACCCGCGGCCCCACGGCGACCGGCGGACGAGGAACGGCGCCGAGCCGCAGGTAGCGTGGGCGGGCGATCGGCATGGTTCGTGTCGTCAGAGGGGATCGTTGTGCGCAGCTGGCTGCTTCGAGTGTGCCTGGCAGTCGTGGTGGCCGCGCTGGTGGGCGCGGGGTTCGCGTTGATCGACGCGACCGAGGTCGTGGCCGAGACGGTCGTCCACACGCGGGCTGCGACGGTGGACGCCAGGGTCGGTCGCGAGGCGACGCTTGATCTCCCGTTCGCGGCCCACGACATCGCCGTCCACTGGCGGGGTGCCTCCGATGCCAGGGTGTCCGTCACGTTGTCGCGGGACGGCACCGTCTTCGGGCAGTCAGTTGAGGTCGGACGCGATGACGCGGGGCAGCAGCGAGGGAACGGCGAGACCTACGGCGGGCTCGTGTCCGCTGGAGGCGCGTCGGTGGTGCGGGTGACCAGCGACCGACCGCTCGGCCGGGTGTCGGTGGTCGCCCTGGCGGACGGGGCGCGCACGACCGTGCAGCGCAGAGAGCCTCGCAGCGCCAGCGCCTCAGTTGCTCAACCGCCGATCCTTGCGCGCTCCGCGTGGGGCGCGGATGAATCGCTGCGGTTCGACGCCACGGGCAAGGAGTTGTGGCTGCCCGCGTTCTATCCGGTACAGAAGCTGATCGTTCACCACACCGACACGCAGAACAGCGATCCCGACCCGGCGGCCACCATCCGTTCGATCTACTACTACCACGCCGTCACGCAGGGCTGGGGCGACATCGGATACAACTTTGTGATCGACGAGGCTGGCCACGTCTACAAGGGCCGAGCGTCGCACCCGGCGGGCAGCCAGACCGACACGCTCACGGGCGAGGATGGCTCCGGCAACGGTGTCACGGCCGCCCACGCGCAGGGGTTCAACTCCGGCACTGTCGGTGTCGCGCTCCTCGGCAGTCTCATGAATCAGGACGCCACACCCGCGGCGAAGAACGCCCTTGAAGACCTGCTCGCCTGGAAGGCCGACGCGCACCACATCGATCCCCAAGGCTCCGCCTCCTACACCAACCCGGTCAGCGGTGCGACGACGACGTTCCCGAACATCGCAGGCCACCGCGACGTCAATGCCACCGAATGCCCTGGGGGCGTCCTCTACGCGGCCCTTCCTGACGTGCGTGCCGCGGTCGCCGCCCACATCGCCGCTGCTTCGACGACGACCACCTCATCGACGACCACTACGACCATGTCGACAACCACCTCTTCGACAACCACTACGACCACCGGATCGACGACCACCAGCGCGGCGGCGTATCGGCCGCCCGGTGCACCGTCGTCGTTGAGCGCCACGACGCTCAAGCGCAAGATCAACCTGTCATGGATTGCGGCACCGCAAGGATCAGCGCCGATCATCAACTATCGGGTCTATCGCGCCACCGCATCATCCTCGACCTTCCTCCGGGTGGCCTCGGTCGCCTCGACGGCCTACACCGACACCGCGATCACATCTGGCGCGTCCTATCGGTATTACGTCGTCGCCTGGGACGGCAGCAGCGAAGGCCCGCAGTCGAACACCGTCTCCGCAACGGCGCGCTGAGGACCTCCGGGGAGAGGTGCTCGAGGCGCTCGGCTTCGGTGGTGGATGGCAATGCCAATGCGGCCTGATGAGACCGGCGCCGATCGGGTGGTATGGGCAATGATGGGGTGATGGCAGAAGTGGGGTTGGTCACGATCCTCTTCACCGATCTCGTCGACTCGACGGGGCTGTTGAGTGAGTTGGGCCCTGAGGCGGCGGACGATTTGCGCCGGGCCCATTTCCAGTCCTTGCGCGACGTGATCGCGGCTCACGACGGCCGTGAGGTGAAGAACACGGGCGACGGGCTGATGGTGGCGTTCGAGCGGCCGTCGGCAGGGGCGGCGTGTGCGGTGGACTTGCAACGGTGTACAGCTCGGTTGCGCCAGCGGTCCGCGGGTCGGGAGGTGGCGATCCGCGTCGGGTTGGCGGTGGGGGAGGCGACGAGCGAGGACGGCGACTGGTTCGGCACTCCGGTGGTTGAAGCAGCCCGCCTGTGCGCGGTGGCTGAGCGCGGTCAGATCCTGGCTACTGATGTGGTCCGCACGCTGGGTGGAGGCCGGGGTGGTCTCGAGTTCGTGGCCCACGATCCGATGACGCTCAAAGGTTTGCCGGACCGGGTGGCGGTCGTCGAGATCGCCTGGGAGCCCGAGGTCGTGGCAGCGGAGCTGCCGCCGCTGCTGGCGAGCTTGGGCGGCCCGTTCTTCGTCGGACGCGATCTGGAATCAGGGTGTCTGACAACGGCGTGGAAGCAGAGCTTGGAGAACCAGCGTCGGGCCGTTCTCGTCGCCGGAGAGCCGGGCGCGGGGAAGACGCGCCTGGTCCGTGAGCTGGCTGGCACCGCGCGGGCCGCTGGGGCCACGATCCTGTTCGGGCGCTGTGACGAAGAGCTGGGACTGGCCTACCAACCGTTCGTCGAGGCGCTCGAGCACTTCGTGTCCACCTGTGATGGTGATGTGCTCGATCGTCACGTCGCCGTGTTCGGCGGGGAGCTCACCCGGATCGTCGCGGATCTCGCGCATCACGTCCCGGGTGTCGCGGAGCCGCTCCGAAAGGATCCGGAGGTCGAGCGTCATCGTTTGTTCGAGGCTGTCGCTCATCTGCTGACGTTGGCCGACGAGGGCGGCGGGGTGGTGCTGATCCTCGACGATCTGCACTGGGCCGATAAGGGGACGCTGCTGTTGTTGCGGCACTTGTTGCGCAGCGGCGAGGCGATGGCGTTGCTGGTGCTAGGCACCTACCGCGACACCGATCTGGTTCGGACGCATCCGTTGGCCGAGATGCTGGCCGACTTCCGCCGTCACGACGACATCGAACGGCTGACGTTGTCGGGCCTCGACGTCGCCGGGGTCGAGGCGTTCGTGGAAGCGGCCGCCGGGCAGCAGCTCAACGACGATGGCGTGTCGTTGGCCGACGCGGTGCATCGCGAGACCGAAGGCAACCCGTTCTTCGTGGGGCAGGTGCTGCGCCATCTGGCGGAGAGCGGCGCTCTCTTCCAACGCGACGGCAGCTGGACCTTCGATGGTGACGTTGGGAATCTGGGCATCCCCGAGGGTGTACGTGAGGTGATCGGCCGCCGGCTGACTCGCCTCCCGGACACGGTCAACCGGGTGCTGCGCACCGCCGCGGTGATCGGGCGCGAGTTCGATCTGCGACTGGTGGCCGCCGTCGATGAGATGTGTCCGAAGATGACGTCGTCGACGCGCTCGACCTTGCGGTCGAGGCTCGTCTCGTGGCCGAGATTCCTTCGAGGCCGGATCAATTCATGTTTGCCCACGCCCTCGTGCGCGAGTCGCTTTACGACGAGCTGAGCACCAGTCGCCGGACTCGTCTGCACCGACGGATCGGCGAAGCGCTCGAGCAGCGCCCGCAGCCCCCGTTGGCCGCGTTGGCGCATCATTTCTGCGAGGCGGCCGCCATGGGCGACGTCGACAAGGCCGCCGACTACGCCCGACGCGCCGGCACCGACGCGCTGGAAGCGCTCGCTCACGAAGACGCCACCGGCCATTTCACGCGCGGACTCGACGTCCTTGACGAAGCCGGCGTCACCTCCGGAGTTGGTCGAGCCGAACTGCTCCTCGGTCTCGCCGAAGCCCGCAATCGCGGCGCGGATACGGAGGTGGCGCAACGAACCGCAGTAGAAGCATCGAACATCGCTCGAGACTTGGGCGACGCCGAGCTGTTCGCACGCGCCGCCCTGGCATCGGCCACCGGAACTCCGCCGAGACCGGACACGGTCACCGAGCGCCTGCTCGAAGAGGCGATCAGGTGGCTCGACGAAGCCGACAGCCCGCTGCGCTCCCGGGTGCTCTCCATGACCATGAGAACGATCAGCTACCTGGACAACACCGACCGTCGGCGGCAGCTGAGCGAGGAAGCCCTGGTCATGGCCCGCCGGACCGGTGACATCGACGCGCTCCTCGACGCACTCGCGACCCGGCATGAGGCGATCTGGGGGCCGACGAACGTAGAGGAGCGCCTCGCGATCGCGGATGAGATGATCGCCCTCGATCGTTCTGTCCGCGGCGTCGGCCACGTCTACCGGTTTGCCGACCTGTTCGAGCTCGGCGACATCGACGGATCTCGCGTCGCGTTGGAGCGCCTGCGTCTCGAAGTGGAACAGTCACGCGAGCATGGCATGGTGGTATGGGTTGACCTCTGGCAGACCGCGATCGATCTGTTCTGCGGCCGACTCGAGCCTGCGGAGTCCGGGCTCATGCGGTGGTTCTCCGATCACCGCGGGATCCCCGACGACTTCGCCCTGCAGTGCTTCGGTGTCCAGTTCTTCGACCTGCGACGAGCGCAGGGACGAGCCCACGAAGTCGAGCCGCCGGTCCGAGCGCTCGTGGAGGAGCATCCCGAAAATCCCGCATGGCGTGCCGGACTCGCCATGTTGCTGACCGAGCTTGATCAACGCCGCGAAGTCGCCGCGCTCTTCGAGGGACTGGCAACCGATGATTTCGCCGCCATCAAAGCCGACGCGGTCGGCTTCACGCTCAACCTCGCGCTCGCTGCCGAAGCCTGCGCCTACCTCGGCGACGCCGACCGGGCCGAGTCCCTGTACAAAGCCCTGCTGCCCTACGCCGGCCGGAACATCATCGTTGGCGTCGGGATCGTGAGCATCGGCCCTGCGTCCCGGTACCTCGGTCTGCTCGCGACCACGATGCAACGGTGGGACGCCGCCGCGACCCATTTCGACGATGCGCTCGCGATGAACACACGCATGAATGCTCGGCCGTGGCTCGCGCGCGCGATGTTCGACTACGCCCACATGCTGCGCCGGTCCGGCCGCACCGAAGAGGCCCGCCACCTGTTGACACAGGCCTCGACCCTCGCCATCGAGATCGGCATGGCGGTCCTCTCCGAGCGAGTGACCGCACTGCTCGACTGACCGTCCTCAAGCCGGCTATCGGCAGCAGGGGCCTGCTCAAGATCCGACTGACTTTGTGGTGACCGTGAGCTGGCTTGTAGGCGGGGTAGGAAAACCCCTGATTCGCTGACCTGCGCTTCTGGCCGAAAATGGGCGCTGACGACCTGCGGTTACGGGTCCCGGCTGTTCTCTCCAAACCTCGGGGTTTCTCGGCTCTTGTGTCACGCTCGTGTCACGGGGCAGCGGCTGCCCTTGTCGAGCGCACCACCAGGGCCCAGCGCTTGCCGTTGCGCGTCGAGGACCCCGTCGTCCTGGGCCGTCTCGCCGACATCTTGCGAGCAGCGCTCCGCCCGTAGCCCACGCCGCCGTCACGCCGTCTGCCCGTCACTCTGGCGATGGTGGGGTGGTGGAGGCAATGACCGCGGACTAGTTCCATCGGGTCATGCCGCCGCGCTCGCAGCGCGGCCAGCTTCGCGAATGTCATGGCGTCAGCCACTAACAACCATCTGGCCTGACCCGTAAATGGCTAACTGAGGCCATGTTGGCCGTGGCTCAAGCGGCCGACAACCCAGTGGTCCCCTAGACCGCGGGTGATGTATGGCGATGAACTACGAGTTGCGTGTCCTAGTAGTCGACGACTCCGAGGACCTACGCCTCTTGTTGAAGCTCGTACTGCACGGCCTCGGCTGCACTGTCTGCGGCGAGGCGGCCAACGGGGTGGAGGCGATCGCTGAGGCGCAGAGGTGCAGCCCCGACCTGATCGTCCTCGACATAGCGATGCCGGTCATGGACGGACTCTCCTGCCTGCCGATCATGCACGCGAGTTGCCCTGAAGCTGTGATCGTGATGTTCAGCGCTCAGATGAACATCGAAAGCTGTCGTGTCGCTGCGCTCGCGAATGGAGCGGCCGCCTTCGTGAACAAGGAACGCATGGCCGCGGACTTGATACCGATCATCGGCACGGTGTCCAAGGACATCAATGCCGCCCATCGCACAGCGAACGATCCCGCCGCACACGTCACGGTCCCCGCCCTCGGGTAAGTGAAGTGGGGGGCTGGGTCGCGTCAGTCGATTGCTTCGGCTCGCGCCAGCGCGGCGCAACAGCAGTCGTCGCG
>JBKJSO010000208.1:0-4949 GCA_046595835.1 Acidimicrobiales bacterium
CCGTCGGGGCATCGCCGGTCGGGGCATCGCCGGTCGGGGCATCGCCGGTCGGGGCATCGCCGGTCGGGGCATCGCCGGTCGGGGCATCGCCGGTCGGGGGCGGCGGCGGTGCGGACGGCCATGCGGCGGACGGAGTCGGCGTTGGTGGTGGCGGTGGTGCGCCCCAGGCCGAGACGCTCGCGGGTGGTCCGGCGTGACGACGCTGATAGGCGGCCGCCACGCACTGGAGGAACGCGTCGGCGTGGACGCCGGGCGGCGTGTGGTGGTGCATCGCCACGACCAGCGGCGTGGCCAGGCGCACGCTCAGCGAGCTGCGGGCCTCGGGTGAGAGGTCGGGCAGGCGCAGGAGGTACGAGCGCACGATGCCGAACTGCTCGTCGGTGACCGCGCTCACGTCGAGCGTGTGGGCGTAGCCCTCGAACCCGACGGGCGGATTGAACCAGACCGCGACGGGGGCGCGGTTCGCGGTGCGCTCCCGCAGCACCATCGTGCCGGCGAACACGTCGCCGAGCCGCTGGCTGCGAACCGAGAAGAGCGCCACCACCACCGCGACGAGGCCCCCAGGCACGAGGAGGAAGTCGACGAAGCCGATGGCCGAGCGGATGAAGGCGTGGCGGGGCGAGATCGGTGCGCCTTCCACGGTGACGACTCGCAGACCGAGCGCCGCCTTGCCAGGCGATCGTCCGCGCATGGTGATCTCCGTGACGATCGGGTAGCCGAACACCACGAAGGCCACGCCGAGGATGACGAGCACCAGGGCCAACCAGCCTTGGCCGCCCAGTGCGCCCACGGTGACGAGGATCAGGGCGATCAGGAGCACGGCCTGGATCACGAAGTCGATCGCCCTCGCGAGCGCCCGCGACGCGATGCCCGCCGTGTCGAACTCCAACACGACGGCCTCGGGGGTGACGATCCCGCGCTCGAGGGTGCTCATCGTCTCGCTACGGTACCGGCGGCCGCGCCGCGCAGCGTCGGGCCACACCGATCGTGGACGTCGACCGCTTCATCGCCCGCAACCAGACCAGCTGGAACCGGCTGCAGGAGCTGACGCGCCTCTCGCGTCGATCGCTCACCCCGGCGCAGGTCGAGGAGCTCGTCCAGCTCTACCAGCGCACGTCGGCCCACCTCTCCTACGCCCGCACCGAACGGGCTGATCCGGCCCTGGTGGCTCGGCTCACCCGCCTCGTCGCCGGCGCAGCCGGACTGCTCTACGGCACCCGATCCCGCTCCGCGGCCGGCATGGCCCGGTTCTTCACCACGAGCTTCCCTGCCGCCGTGTGGCACGCCCGTCGCTTCGTCGTGGTCGCGGCGCTGCTGCTCCTCGTGCCCGCCTTCGTGGTCGGCACGTGGCTGGCCACGTCCGACGAAGCCCTCAACGCGTCCGGACCTGACGCGGTGCGAGAGGCCTACGTGCAGGACGACTTCGAGGCCTACTACTCCTCCGCTCCGGCGGGACAGTTCGCCGCCCAGGTCACCGTCAACAACATCCAGGTGTCGATCCTCGCCTTTGCCGCAGGCGCGCTCCTCTGCGTCGTCACGGCGTTCCTCCTCGCCAACAACGGGGCGCACGTCGGCGTGGCGGCCGGGATGTTCGCTGCCGCGGGTGAGCAACCGAAGTTCTACGGCTTGATCCTCCCCCACGGCGCCTTGGAGCTGTCCGCGGTGATCGTGGCCGGGGCCGCCGGGCTGTCGATCGGCTGGGCCATCATCGCCCCCGGGGATCGCGCGCGAGCCGTGGCACTGGCCGACGAAGGCCGACGAGCGGCTGCCATCGTGCTGGGCCTCATGCTGGCCTTCGTCGTCGCGGGGACGATCGAGGCCTTCGTCACGCCCAGCGGGATGCCCACCGCCGCGCGCGTCGGGGTGGGTCTGGCCGCCGCCACGGCGTTCTGGACGTACGTCATCACGCTCGGCCGGCGGGCCGCCGCCCTCGGCTACACGGGTGCCATGGGCGAGCACGAGCGCCTGACGCGAGGCCCCACCTCAAGAAGGTTACTGACGCTGCCAGCCCCGTGAACTGGGGCTCTTCGGGTGATCTCGATGTCCACTCGACGCGAGCGGTGACATCTGGAGAAGGCGCTCACCGGCGCTGGTCCTGTCCGACAGGATGGTGGTCGTGTGAGGTCGACTTGGACTGGTCGCCCATCATCATCTTCATCATCACGAACATCATGAGCGGGCAGGCGGCGACCACAGCCAGGAACCCGAGGGTGCCGGCGGACACACCAAAGGCGATGAGGGCGACGACGGCGAGGCCGACACCGATGAGGCAGTGGCCGTAGTGGAGGTTCTTCATGGTGGACTCCTTCTGTTGTCTCGATCATGCGCCCGCCCGTGGGCGGTGGTACGGAGTCGGAGAGCACCTCCTGAAGTGACGAAGGTCCCTACCCCCATGGGGTAGCCGGGTTCACGATGAGGATCGATCGGGAGGTATCCGTTGACCATTGCCACGCTGCTCGTCACTGCCGCCGGGACCGGCCTCATCGCCGCTCTGGCGCGCTACTTCTTCCGGCCCCAAGTCGCCACGGTCGCCGGCGTTGGCGACGACGACCAGGAGATGACCGTCATCGTGCAGGGCGGGTACCAGCCGAACCTGATCCACGCACACACCGGCGCCCCGCTGCGGCTCGTGTTCGACCGCCGCGAGGACGGGGACTGCAGCTCCCGGGTGGTGTTCGGTGACCTCGGTGTCAACCGGTTCCTGGCCCCGTTTGCCACCACGGTGATCGAGCTGCCCACCGACCGGCCGGGCACGTTCGAGTTCAGCTGCGCGATGAACATGATCCACGGCACGGTCGTCCTCGACGGCGAACCCACCCCGCCCGTCGAACGTCCGGCGTCAGCGCACCGGACGGGAGCACCGGCGGCCACCGACGAGGATGAGGAGGACGAGGCTCGACGGGTGGAGCTGGGTGATCTCGCTCGCCGGGTGCTGATCGGGGCGGTATTGACCATTCCGGTGTTCTTGGCGGTGATGGCGATGGAGATCTTCGACGCCACCTGGGTGCCCGGACCGCTGATGGAGCCGTGGGTGCAGTTCGCTCTCATCGCCCCGGTGATGGGATGGGTCGGCTGGCCGATCCACCGCACCGGCTGGCTGGCCCTTGCCCATCGGGGGGCCGACATGAACAGCCTCATCACGCTGGGCACCATCGCTGCGTTCGGGTACAGCCTCCTGGCGACCATCGCTCCCGGCCTCCTCCCGGTCGACGCCCGCGACGTCTACTTCGAAGCCGTCGGTGTGATCATCACGCTGATCATGCTGGGCCGCCTTCTCGAGGCGCGCGCCAAGGCCGGTACCGGCGAAGCGATCAAGCGGCTCATCGGACTGCAAGCCCGGGTCGCTCACGTGGTCCGCGACGGCATCGAAGTCGATGTCCCCGTTGCAGAGGTCGTGGCCGGCGACGTCATCGCCGTGCGACCGGGAGAGAAGATTCCCGTCGATGGGCAGGTGCTCTCCGGGCACTCCAGCATCGACGAGTCCATGGTCACCGGCGAAGCGATGCCCGTCACCAAGGAGGCCGGCGACGCGGTCATCGGTGCCACGATCAACCAGACTGGCGCCTTCCGGCTCCAGGCCACCAAGGTCGGCCGCGACACCGTCCTCGCTCAGATCATCGACCTGGTCCAGCAGGCCCAGGGGTCCAAGGCGCCGATCCAACGCCTCGCCGACTCGGTGTCACGGGTGTTCGTCCCTGCGGTGATCTTCGTCGCGATCGCGACGTTCGTTGTCTGGTTCGACGTCGGCCCCAACCCGGCGCTCACCCGCGGGCTCATCGCCGCGGTCGCGGTGCTGATCATCGCCTGCCCGTGCGCGCTGGGCCTGGCCACCCCGCTGTCGATCATGGTGTCCACAGGCAAGGGAGCCGAGCACGGCGTGCTCATCCGCTCCGCCGCCGCCCTCGAGACCGCCCACCGGCTCGACACCGTCGTGCTCGACAAGACCGGCACCATCACCCGCGGCAAGCCGCAGCTCACGGACGTCCTCACCGTCGGCGCCGTCGACCAGGACCAGCTCCTCGCCTGGGTCGCGGCCGCCGAATCGTCGTCCGAGCACCCCCTCGGACAGGCCATCGTCAACGGGGCCAGCAGTCGCGGCATCGAGCTCCCCACCGTCGAGACGTTCGACAGCATCACCGGCAAGGGTGTGCTGGCCACCGTCGCCGGGCACCGAGTGCTGGTCGGCAACCGCCGCCTCCTCACCGACGCCGCCGTGGATCCTGCGCCCCTCGATCCGCTCGTCGAGCAGCTGTCGGGCGAGGGCAAGACCCCGATGATGGTCGCTGTCGACGGCCAGCCCGCCGGCGTGGTCGCCGTCGCCGACACCCTCAAGCCCGAATCGGCCGCGGCGGTCCGAAGACTGCAGGACGCCGGGATCGACGTGATCATGATGACCGGCGACAACCGCCGCACGGCCGAAGCGATTGCCCGCGCCGTGGGCATCACGACCGTGCTCGCCGAGGTCCTCCCCGGCGACAAGGCCGCCGAGGTCGTACGCCTGCAGGAATCCGGCCGCACCGTCGGCATGGTCGGCGACGGGATCAACGACGCCCCCGCCCTCGCCCAGGCCGACGTCGGCATCGCCATCGGCACCGGCACCGATGTCGCCATCGAGGCCGCCGACGTCACCCTGATGAGCGGCGGGCTCGACGGGCTCGTCACCGCCATCACCCTGTCCCGGGCCACGATGCGCAACATCCGCCAGAACCTCGGGTTCGCATTCGGCTACAACGCGGCGGGCATCCCGCTCGCGGCAGGGATCCTCTACCCGTTCACCGGCTGGCTCCTGTCACCGATCATCGCCGCGGTCGCCATGGCCGCCAGCTCCCTCTCGGTCGTCGGCAACGCCAGCCGCCTGCGCCGCTTCACCGCGTCGCCACGCGACCCGGCCCCCATCAGTGGCTCGGCCACCCCGGAGGCCAGTCCGCTGGTGGGGACGCGGAGCTGAC
>JBKJSO010000346.1:0-13112 GCA_046595835.1 Acidimicrobiales bacterium
GATGTCCACCCACTACCTCGCGGTGATGGGCGGCTACGAGGTGACCACCTGCCCCGAGCCCGGCCAGATCGCGGCCGTGGCTCGCGAGGTGCACCCGCAGATCATGTTCGGTGTGCCGCGGGTGTGGGAGAAGATCAATGCCGGTGTGCAGGCCGCGCTGGGCGCAGACCCGGACCAGAAGCACAAGTTCGACGATGCCGTCGCCGCGGCCATCCCGATCATGGAGCGGCGCACCCTCGGCGCGGCCACCGACGAGGACAACGCTACGTGGACCTTCCTCGATGCAGCGGCCTTCGCGCGCGTCCGCGAGATGACCGGCCTCGACGCCGTCAAGTACGCCATCAGCGGCGCCGCGCCGATCCCCGCCGAGCTCATCAGCTGGTTCCGGGCCATCGGTGTGCCTCTCTCGGAGATCTACGGCATGTCGGAGTCGACCGGTCCGATGACGTGGGAGCCCACCCGCGTCAAGGCCGGCACGGTCGGACGAGCCTTCCCAGGCACCGAGTGCTTCCTCGCGGAGGACGGCGAGGTGTGCATGCGGGGCGGCAACGTCTTCAGCGGCTACCTCGATGACCCGGAGAAGACCGCCGAGGCGCTCGACCCCGACGGCACCCTGCACTCGGGCGACATCGGTCAGTTCGACGACGAGGGCTACCTGCGGATCATCGACCGCAAGAAGGAGCTCATCATCACCGCCGGGGGGAAGAACATCAGCCCGGCCAACCTCGAGGCGGCGCTCAAGATGATCCCGCTCGTGGCGCAGGCGCTCGCCATCGGCGACCAGCGGCCCTTCGTCTCCGCCCTCGTCGTGCTCGACGCGGAGGTGGCGCCGGTGTGGGCGCGCGAGCAGGGCATCGAGTTCGCGGCGATGGCCGACCTGGCCATCCACGATGCCGTGGTCGCGGAGGTGACGAGGGGGCTCGAGGAGGTCATGGCGAACTTCAACAACGCCGAGCGCGTGAAGAAGGTGACCGTGCTCGGCGAGGAGTGGCTGCCCGACTCCGAGGAGCTCACGCCGACCTCGAAGCTGAAGCGCAAGGGGATCCACGCCAAGTACGCCGCCGAGATCGAGGCCCTCTACAGCTGAGCCCCCACGCGCCACCGCCCCCCGGCGCACCGGGGGGCGGTGGGGTGAACAGCTGCGTCAGCCGATCACGTGAACGCCGGTGGCTTCGTCTCCCTTGCGGCCGGGAGCGACCTCGAACTCCACCTTCTGACCCTCCTCGAGGGACTTGAAGCCCTCGCCCTCGATGTTGGAGAAGTGCACGAAGACATCAGGGCCGCTCTCCTGGGTGATGAACCCGTAGCCCTTGTCGTTGTTGAAGAACTTCACGGTGCCAGTGGCCATCGCCTTGCTTTCTTTGCGCGCAAGGCGTCCCGCTGACCCCCTGCCTCGCGGCACAGCGTATGCCCGCGCGCCACCGCGGTCTATGGCTGCCGACCACCGACTGTCGCCGCCCGTTCACCTCGCGGTGGCTCATGGGACCAACCATCCTGCCAGCCCCGACCGGGACCCACAGCCCGAGCGATGTCAGTCGGGACGGGGGACGCCGAGGCCGGTGGCGAAGTCCCGCAGCGCGATGCGGCCGAGGGGGAGGTCGATGCCGAGGCCCTCGGCCAGCTCGAGGGCCAGAGAGAGGTCCTTCTCCCCGAGGTCGCGCGTGTGGGAGAGGATGTCGAACCAGTCGTCGCCCGGGGCGAGCGGCGCGGTGGTGTCGCGCAGCATGATGGCGCCCGGCCCGCCGGTGACGGAGTCGCTGTGGCGCACGACGCGGGCCAGCTTGCGCAGGTCGAGGCCCGCTGCCTCGGCGAGGCGCTGCGCTTCGGCGGCGCCCGTGTAGGCGATGAAGTGGAGCAGGTTCCGAGCCAGCTTGGTGCGCGTGCCGGCACCGACCGGACCCATGTGCACCACCACCGACGCCCAGAGCGCGAAGACGTCCTTGGCCCGTTCGTAGGCCGCTCGCTCGCCGCCCACCATGGCCGCGAGCGTGCCGTCGTGGGCGCCGATGAAGCCGCCGCTCACCGGCACGTCGAGCAGGTCGACGCCGTGGTCCGCCGCCACGGCGGCCAGCTCCTCGGCCGTCTCGGCACGGATGGTGGAGTGCACCGCGATTACCGCGCCGGGCGCAGCTGTGGTGAGCACCTCGGCCACCACCGCTCGCACCTGCTCGTCGTTCAGCACCATCACCGATATGACCATGGCCGCGGCGCCGACCTCGGCCACCGACCCCGCCAGCCGGGCCCCCTGCTCCACGAGCGGTGCCGCCGCCTCGGGCCGGACATCGAACACCACGAGACCGCCCGGCCAGTCGACCAGGCGTCCCGCCATCGGCGCGCCGATCTGTCCCAGCCCGATGAACCCCGCCACGGCGCCCGTCACCGGTCACCCCCACCCGTTCTGTGTGCGCTCAGCATCGTCATCCCTGGCTGCGTGCGCACAGAAGCTGTCGGGGGAGCGGTCATGAGCGGGTGATCTGTCCGCCGTCGACGTTGATGATCTGGCCGGTGATCCAGGCTGCGTCGTCGGAGAGGAGGAAGAGGCACATGCCCACAAGGTCCTCCGGGGTGCCGCGGCGCTTGAGGGAGAGCCCCTTCACGATCTCGTCGATCATCTCGGCCGGCACGACCGTGCGGGTGGCTTCGGTGTCGATCGGGCCAGGCGCGATGGCGTTCACCCGGATGTTGCGACCGCCCAGCTCGGCGGCCAGCTGCTGGGTGAGGCCGTTGATGCCGATCTTGGCCAGGCCGTAGAAGCCCGAGTACAGCCACGCCGCGGTGGACGACTGGTTGACGATGGCGCCACCCCCGCGCCGCCCGATGTGCTTGAAGCAGGCGCGGGTGACCACCAGCGCGCCGTCCATGTTCACGGACATGAAGCGGCGGTAGTACTCCCAGTCGACCGTGAGCAGCGTGTCGAGCTGCATCCCGCCGTAGATGGCGGCGTTGTTGACGAGCAGGTCGATGCCGCCGAAGCGCTCCACGGTGGCCGCCGCCAGTGCCTCTGCCGACGCAACGTCGGCGACGTCGGTGCGCACGAACAAGGCCGCGTCGCCGATGTCCTTGGCCACCACCTCGCCGCGCTCGGCGTCCCTGTCTGCGATCACCACGCTGGCGCCCTCGGCTGCCAGCGCCCGCGCGTACGCCTCCCCGATGCCCCCGGCCGAACCGGTGACGATGGCGATCTTGTCGGTGAACCTGCTCATGATTGACCGGTTCTGTGCGCACTCAGCCACGGATGCCGTGGCTGAGTGCCCACAGATGGCGGGTGGGGGTGGCTCATCGGGGGGGCCAGATCGGGGCGGGGGCCTTGCCGATGTCGTAGTGGCCAGGGAGCCCGTCGCCGAGCGAGCGATGCATGCGTGCGGTCATCCCCTCGGAGAGGGTGCCGTCGCCGATCATCTCGAGGAAGCAGGCGGCCGCGTTGCCGTAGTCGAACCAGTCGCGCTGGAAGCGCCACTGGAAGCCGCCCGCATAGCCGAACCACGAGCCACCGATGCCGGCCACCTCGTAGCGGGTGCCGTTGGCTCGGGTGGCCAGCGCGATCTGGCGCCAGAAGCCCACGACCATGCCCTTGCGCTCGTCGATGAGGAGCTCCTCGTAGGGGTACTCCCAACCGTCGAGGCCCCCCATCTCCAGGCCCAGTGCGACCTCGCGGATCTCCTCGCGTCCCACGGCCATGAACTCGTGCTCGGGTCCGTAGTTCCAGCCGTAGGTGGCGTCTTCCGCGAACAGGTCGGCCATGGGCCGCCAGTCGCCCGCCTCCTCCGCATTGCGGTTGGCCTGGAGCCAGCGCTCCACCATCTCTTCCAGCTCTTCCCGGGGGAACGGCATCACGGCTCCTCGACGATCGACAGGGCATGGGTAGGACAAAACCGCACGGCCAGCTCGACGCACGCCCGCTCGCCGTTCGGTGGTGACTCCTGCAGCACGGTGAGCACCCCGTCCTTCGACACCGCGAACACCGCCGGCGCCTCCGACTGGCACACACCGTGCCCCTGGCACAGGTCGCGGTCCACTGCGAGCCGCCACGCGCTCACCCCGCCACCCCCTGCTTCTGTGCACGTGCAGCACCGCCATGCGGTGCTGCACGTGCACAGCAGCAGAACGGGACACGCATCATCGCGGCGTCATCCGGGCGGCGCAGGGCTGGGCCAGCTGCACGACCATCTTGGAGTGGTCGTTGCGATAGGAGTCGTGCGCTTGGGTGAGCTCGAGCGTGCGATCCCGGAGCAGCACGGCGAAGATCGTCTTCAGCTGCATCATGGCGAAAGCGGCGCCGACGCAGCGATGGCGGCCGGCGCCGAAGGGGATCCAGCTCCACGGGTTGTCGACGTCCTCAGCGCGTGGATCGAGGTAGCGCGCAGGATCGAAGGTCGCCGCGTCGGCGAAGGCCTCCGGGAGGCGGTTCGACACCGACGGCGATGCCCCCACGAGCGCGCCGCCAGGGATGCGGTGGCCCGCGACGTCGACGTCCGTCTTGGCCACGCGCAGCAGCAGGATAAGCGGGGGGTGGAGGCGCAACGCCTCCTTGATGGCGGCCTCCAGCTTCGGCATCTCGCGCAGCGCTTGATAGCTGAGCTCGCTGCCGTCGGCGGCGAGCTCGTCGAGCTCGTCGATCACCTCAGCGAGGAACTCGGGGTGGCGGAGCAGCTCGATGAGCGTCCACGCCGCCGTGCCTGAGGTGGTGTGGTGCCCGGCGAACATCATCGAGATGAACATCCCGGTGATGATGTCGGCGCTGAAGTGCAGCGACCCATCCTCGGCCTTGATCGACATGAGGACGTCGAGGAGATCGCGGTCGTCCTTCGCCACCGGGGGCTCGGTGGCGCGAGCGCCCATGATCGTCTCGACCAGCTCCACGAGCCCCCGCCGAGCCGCATCGCGGGCGTGGAAGCTGGGGATGTCGGCGTAGGCGTCGACGTAGGCGATGGCGTCGGTGCCCTGTTCGAGGTCGTGGTAGAGCCGGGCGAAGCGGGCGTCGAGCTGGTCGCGGAAGCGAGGGCCGATGAGGCAGGCCGACGACGTGTAGATGGTCAGCTCGGCGAACCAGTCGAGCAGGTCGATCTCGCCACCCTCGGGGGCGCGGGCCAGCATGCGGTCGACCTCGCCCCCGATCGTCTCTGCGTGACCACGCATGAACTTGTCCCGCAGGGCCTGGTTGTGGAGCGCCTTGCGTCGCTCCTCGGGTGACGCGTCGAACACCACGCCCTCACCGAAGATCGGCGTCATGAACGGGTAGGCCTCGGCCTGGTCGAGCTCCTCCTCAGGGGCTCGGAAGAACACCTCGTTGGCCTCGGGCCCACTGAGCAGCACGACATCGCGATCGGCGAGTCGGAAGGTGCCGACGTCGCCACACTCCGCCCGCACCCGCTCCATCAGGCCGATCGGGTCGACGCGCAGCTCCTCGAGGTGGCCCGTGCCACCGTCGTCGCCCGACACGGCGATCAGATCGGTGATGATCACGACGGATTCTCGACGGGTGCTTCGGGCTCCACTTCGACGAGCGTGAGGTGCACACCGCGCGGCGCAGACACGACCTGCAGCACTACGGCGGCGACGTCGCTGGCCTGCAGGATCCCCGGGTGGCGCATGAGGCCCCAGTCCTTCCAGCTGGCCAGCACGGTGTCCAAGACCGCTGGGTCCCACGTGGAGCCCTGCTCCGTGAGCGATGGGCCCGGTCGCACGATCCCCACCCGCACACCGGAGCCCTCGAGCTCCATCTGCATGCCTCGGGCGAGCCCCTCGAGGGCGTGCTTGGACGCGACGTACGCCGCCATGTGCGGTCGCGGCAACCGCACCACGTCGGAGGTGACGAACACAATGTCGCCTCGTCGCCGCTCCACCATGCCCGGCCCGAGCGCTCGCACCATGCGATGGGCGCCGAGGAGGTTCATCTGCACCGACTCGACAAACTCGGCCGGGTCGACCTCGAGGGTGGCCACCGGCAGCACCTCACCGGCATTGGAGACGACGATCTCGACCGTTCCGAGCGCTGCCTCGGCAGCGCTGGCGAACTCGTCGATCGACGCGTCGTCGGTCAGGTCGAGCACGAGGGCCACGGCGTCGCCTCCATCGGCGCAGATCCTCGCAGCGGCCTTCTCGAGCCGGTCGATGCGGCGGGCGCCGAGCACCACAGGGTGCCCCGCCGCGGCCAGCGCCTCGGCCACGGCCAGGCCGATCCCCGACGACGCGCCGGTGACCACCGCCGTGCGCCGGTCGGGGTGCAGGGGGAAGGGGGGCATCAGGGGGTCCAACCTGTTCGGCGCGCCTTGGCGTGGGCGGACCGACCAGCTCCACGCACAGACCGGCGCGGACTCATCGGGGCACCACCGTGGTGGGGAGCGACGCGAAGCCGCGGACGTTGACGGAGTGAACCCGACGGGCGGCATCGCTGTCGATGTCGTAGTCGCGCACCCGTGCGACGAGCTCCTCGAGGCACACGCGCGCCTCGAGGCGCGCCAGCGAGGCCCCGAGGCAGAAGTGGCGCCCGAACCCGAAGCTGGCGAGCTGCTGCGTCTCCGTCTGCGGTCGGTCGAGGTCGTAGCGGTCGGCCGCCGCAAAGACCCGCTCGTCTCGGTTGGCGGAGCCCACGAGCAGCACCACCCGAGCCCCGTCGGGGATCACGGTGTCGGGCAGCTGGATCGGTGCGGTCGTGACCCGGGCCAACATCTGGCTTGAGGTGTCGAAGCGCAGGGTCTCGTCGACCCATGCGGGGATCCGAGCGAGGTCGGCGAACGGCTTGGCCCGCTCGTCGGGGTTGCGCCACGCCCAGTACCAGGCGTTGCCGAGCAGCTTGGTGGTGGTCTCGTTGCCCGCCACCACCATGAGGAACAGGAACCCCATGATCTCGTCGTCGGTGAGGCGGTCGCCGTCGAGCTCAGCGTCGAGGAGCGCCGAGGTGAGGTCGTCGGTGCGACGGGCCCGCCGCTGGGCGAGCATGTCGGAGTAGTAGGCGATCAGACTGAAGGCGGCCTCGACACCGGCGGGAGGCACGTCGTCCACGCCTTCCTCACGGTGCACGAGCAGGTCCGACAGCCGCCGCACCTCGTCGCGGTCGGCCACCGGCACGCCGATGAGCTCGGAGATGACGTCCATCGGGAGCTTGCCGGCCAGGTCGCCGATGAAGTCGAAGGTGCCCTTGGCGACGGCGACATCGAGGTGCTGGCGAGTGAGCTCGCGGATGCGCGGCTCGAGCTCGGCGACTCGTCGGGGCGTGAACCCTCGTGACACGAGGCCGCGCATGCGACCGTGCATGGGTGGGTCCATGGCGAGGAACGACATCGTGCGATGCGCGTGCGGTCCGGAGGCGGCAGGGTCGAGCGACACGCCATGGGCGGAGGAGAAGCGGACGTTGTCGCGGAACGCCTCCACCACGTCGGCGTGGCGGGACAACGCCCAGAAGTCGGCCGTCTCGTTGCGGTAGACGGGCGCTTCGTCCCGCAGACGGGCATAGGTGGGGTACGGGTCCTCGTGGATCTCGTAGGCGTAGGGGCTGTAGGTGAGCAGCGTGGTGGTCATCGTCCGGCCCCCAACAGCACCGAAGCCACCTCGTCCATGCGATCGGCCAGCTGCGTGTAGCTGAAGTAGCCCATGCCCGCCTGCAGCAGGGCGCCCGCCAGGGCGAGGTTGAGCGCCCGCACCACGGCGGGAGTGGCGGCGCCGCCGAGCGCTGAGGTGAGGCGATCGTTGAAGGCAGCACCGATCTGGTCGCGCAGGCGCTGCACATCGGGATCCTGGGCGAGGATCGCGGTGGTGGAGGCCGCGGCCAGCTCGGGCTCCTCGGCGATCAGCAGGGCCAGCTCGCGCAGCGTCGCCGACACCCGCGTGCGCGTGGATCGACGGCCGTCGACGCTCGGGCTCGGAAGCGCTGCGAGGCGACGCCAGAACACCTCGGCCACGAGGTGGTCCTTCGACCCGAAGTAGCTGTAGGCCGTGGCGGCGGCCACGTTGGCCCGCCGGGCCACGTTGCGCACCGTGAGCCCGTCGTATCCGTTGGCCCGCAGCTCGGCGATGGTGCTCTCCACCAGAGCGTCGACGCGATCGGCCTGCCGGCCGCTGAGGTCGCGACGCATTGGTTCGGTGGTGGCGGTGGCCGGCACGAGGGCGGACACTAGCCATTGGTCGGACAGGTGTCCAGACACTAGTCTGCATAGATGCCCGATCGCGATGCCGACCTGCACGACCGCCCCGACTACAGCGGCCCGTTCGACCCCGACTTCCGTTACGAAGACCTCTCCAAGGAGGCGCTCGTGCGCCTCGTGCGGGAGTACGCCCTCATCGTGCACCTGCTCGACCGCTCCATGTGCGCGGCGATCGGGATGAAGTACGGCCAGGAGGTGGTGGAGGAGCTGGCCATCGAGGAGTGGCGAGGGGCCAGCCCGATCTACGGCGACCGGCTCCGCGCGGCGCTGGGCATCGAGGGCGACGGCGTGGAGGCCATCTTCAAGGTGCTCCAGCTCGATCCGGGGTTCCCACAGCACTACATGGATGTCCGGTACGAGATCGTCGACGATCACCACGGCTTCTTCGAGCTCACCTCGTGTGGCGCCCTGCTCGACGTGGAGCCGTGGGGCGAGCGGGCCATCACAGGCATGTGCCACACGATCGAAGACGCCACCTTCGACCCCACCGCCCAGGCCGTGAACCCGAAGGCCCACGTACGCCACGTGCACCGGCCCCCGCGTGCGTCGACAGGCCAGGTGCCGCACTGCCGCTGGGAGATCACGATCGACGAGGCCAACCAGACGCTCGATGAGGCCCCCATCACCACGATGACCCGGGGCACGACCGCAGCGACCTTCGAGTTCCCCCCGATGCGCGACGGCACGCCACACCTCCCACCCTCGGCAACTCGAGTCAGCATCGGCTGACCCTCAGCCCGCGGGACGACTCTGCGCGAGAGTGACGGCATGCCCGATGGCCTTGCTGACCACATCTTCACCGGCAAGGTGGCTGAGCTCTACGAGCAGCGCCTCGTCCCCCTCATCTTCGAGCCGTACGCGGCGGATCTCGTCCACCGGCTCGGTTCCCTGGCCAAGGGCGAGCTCCTCGAAGTGGCAGCGGGCACCGGCGTTGTCACACGGGCACTCGCGACGGCGTTGAGCTCATCGGTGCTCATCACGGCAACCGACCTCAACCCGGGGATGATCGAGGAGGCCAAACGGGTCGGCACACCTCGGCCCGTCACGTGGGAGCAGGCTGACGTCATGGCCCTGCCATACGAACCCGGGACGTTCGACGTGGTGGTGTGCCAGTTCGGCGTGATGTTCTTCCCGGACAAGGCGACGGCCTTCAGCGAAGTGCACCGGGTGCTCAAGCCCGGCGGCCGGCTGGTGTTCAACGCATGGGATCGCATCGAGACCAACGAGTTCGCTGATGTGATCACGCAGGCCGTAGGGACGCTGTTCCCCTCCGATCCGCCGCACTTCTTGCGGCGGACCCCGCACGGCTACCACGACCCTGACGCGATCCGGGCCGATCTCCGGGCCGGCGGGTTCGAGGGCGAGGTGGAGATCGAGCCTGTGGAGGCGCGCAGCCGCGCCACCGATGCAAGCTCCCCCGCCATCGCCTACTGCCACGGCACGCCACTGCGCGACGAGATCGAGGCGCGGGATCCGAGCCGCCTCGATGAAGCGACGGCCGCGGCCGCAGCCGCTATCGCCGCCCGCTTCGGGCCGACCGACGTCGACGGGTTGATCCGCGCCTGGGTGATCACCGCCACCGCGTGACCCGCCGCGCCGGATCAGCCCACAGCGATGACTCGACGGGTCATGATCAAGCCAGCCGTACGATCCGACTCGACTTGGGAGCCCCCATGATCACAACCGCTGATACCCCGCCGGACGGGCCGGGTCTTGCCATGCACCGCTTCTCCCCCTGACGCATGCGTCGTGTCGTGAGCCTGGTGCCGTCGGTGACCGAGACGCTCCGCGCATGGGGGGTCGAGCCGATCGCGTGCACGAGGTTCTGCGAGCAGCCCGACCTCCCCCACGTGGGCGGCACCAAGGATCCCGATGTGTCGGCCATCGCCGACCTCGCCCCCGACCTGGTCGTGCTCGACGAAGAGGAGAACCGCCGCGAGGACCACGACGCCCTCGTCGATGCCGGCCTCGCTGTGCACGTGCTGGCCGTGCGCGATCTGGCCCACCTCGACGACGAGATGGCGGGCCTCGCCGACGCGGTCGGTGCCCGCTGGGAGCCGATCGGCCGGATCTCGGAACCGGCCGTCGAGCGTCGGGCCTTCGTGCCGATCTGGCGACGCCCCTGGATGGCGTTGGGCGAGCCCACCTACGGCTCCGCCGTGCTGCGAGCGCTTGGTATCGCCAACGTGGCCGCCGCCGACGGCGCCTACCCCGAGCTTGATCTCGACGCAGCGGCGTCCCGCAGTGTCGATCTCGTGATCGCACCGAGCGAGCCGTACCCGTTCGCCGAACGGCACCGCGCCGAGCTCGGGGCCGTCGCACCTGTGGTGTTCATCGACGGCCGTGACCTTCTCTGGTGGGGCGTCCGCACCCACCGTGCGCTACCCCGGCTGGCGCGCATCCTGGCGGCGCCTCAGTAAGCGAGCCGCGCCTCGTTCGGCGCGCGTTGGCGGTTGCTCAGCAGCGGTTCGCGCGGGCAGAACAGGCGTGTCTGCGCTGCGGAGTTCGGTCAATCGTCGGTGTCAGCGCCGGCGGCCTTGGCCGCCCGTCGGGCCGCCTTGGCGATGAGCTCCTCGACCTGGCTGTTCAGCTTCGCGCCGTCGGGCCAGCCTGCGTAGTGCGTCAGGAGGATCACGATCTCACGCATCGTGTGGGCGTCGAGCTCGCCGCTGCCGAGGGCTGCCTCGATCTGCAGCCCCACCACGTCGTGCAAGCCCCGGCCCACGAGCAGTCCGATGAGGAGCAGCCGCCGGTCGCGGAACGTCAGACCCTCTCGCTGCCAGATCTCACCGAAGAGGTGCTCGGCGGTGTACCCGAAGAAGTCGCCGTCGCCATCGCCGACCTCACCCCAGCCATAGCTGGCGCCCATCGTCTCGAGCCCACGCTGGCGCTTCACCGGATCGCTGTCCATGACGGCGCAACCTACTGCCAGCAGACCGCTCGCCTTCTCCACCACCTACTTCTACGCCGTGCGATCCATGAAGAGCTCTTGGCGGCGCACGGACGCCACCGCCTCTCGCACGACCCGCAACGTTGTCTGCCTCTGATCCCCGATCAGGGAACGGGTCGACGTCATCGGTAGCGTGACCTCGTGCCCAGTGACCTCGCTCTCAAGACCATGAACGCCGTCCACCGTGTGATCATGCGCGCCAGCTTCGGGAAGCTCGGCTGGAACGCCGCCTCGATGCCCGTGGTGGAGCTCACCACGACCGGCCGAAAGAGCGGCCAGCCCCGCACGGTGCTGCTCACCTCCCCGGTGCAAGAGGGCGACACCTTCGTGGTCGTCGCCTCTCGTGGGGGCGACGACGTGCACCCCGCCTGGTTCCTGAACCTGCGCGACAACCCGGCGGTGGAGGTGGCCACGGGTGGGCAGCCGAAGCGCCCTATGCGGGCCCACATCGCCGACGCTGACGAGCGCGCCCGGCTCTGGCCACTCGTGATCGCGGATCACCAGAACTACGCCGACTACCAGACGAAGACCGAGCGCGAGATCCCACTCGTCCTGCTCGAGCCCACGGCCTGACGCACCCGCACGCCTCGACGCGCCCCGGAGCGGTTCGGCCGTCACTGGTGCGGGTAGGACGGCGGCATGGCGACGGCAGCAGTGGCACGGCGACAGGCTCAGCAAATGGCGAACAGCGTGTGGGTCGCCCGACTGGCCCGCCTCGGGTTTTGCGCCCGCGGCGTGGTCTACGGCGTGATCGGACTCATCGCCCTGCAGATCGCTCGATCCGGCGGGAGCGGCGACACCAGCGCCAGCAGAGACGGCGCGCTCCACGAGATCGCGCAGCGGCACTTCGGGCGGGTCCTGCTCCTCGTTCTCGCAACGGGATTGGCGGGCTACGCTCTCTGGCGCATCAGCGAAGCGGCCTGGGGTGCGCGCGACGAGAACGACGAGCGCAAGCGCAGCGCCAAGCGAATCCTGTCCGCGGCCAAGGCCGCGTTGTACCTCGGATTCCTCGTCACCACGATGCGGTTCGTCCTCAAGGGACCCTCGGCTGGGGGCGGCGGGGGCGACCGCCAGGAGAAGGCCGCCACGGCCCGCTTCCTCGAGCTACCAGCCGGACCGCTCCTCGTCGGGGCGGTGGGCCTGGCGCTCGTCGCCGGTGGCGGTTACATGGTGTACCGGGGCCTCTCCCAGAAGTTCGAGAAGCGACTCGACACGAGCGACATGGGCAAGACCATGGGAGTCGTCGTCGATGTCGTCGGCACCGTCGGGCTGGCGGCGCGGGGGCTCGTCTTCTCGTTGGCCGGGTTGGTCCTCGTGAAAGCGGCCACCGAGTTCGACCCCGCGCAGGCCCGCGGCATCGACGGCACGCTGAAGCTCATCGCGGGCCAGTCCTACGGCGGCGCTCTGCTGTCGATCGTGGCCGTCGGTCTGCTGGCGTACGCGCTCTACTCCCTGGCGGAAGCGAGGTACCGCCGGCTCTGAGCGCCCTGGACGGCTCGTCCTGGACGGGCCGGTCGGGCGCAACCCTGGGCAAGCGACGCGTGCTTCCCTTCCCGGTCTCGGGATCAGGGCTGCAACGTGACAGAGATCCTCGATGCTTGGCAGCCCTTGTCAGCCAAACATCGAGAATCACCGGAAATGACCCGTCTGGGCTATTCCAATCTGGTCGTATGGAACCGGATAGTTGGCACTATGGCGGCCCCCAGAAGTGGAGCACCTCAGCGGGGCGCCGCGGAGTGGGGTCGGCGGTTCCTGCCTGAGGGTCGGGCGCTGCCCACCGACGTGTGGCAACGCCGACACAACGTGATCATCACGTTGCTCTGGCTCCACGTCCTTGGCGTCGCATGCTTCGGGCTGGCCCGCGGGTACAACGCTGTCCACAGTCTGCTGGAGGCCTCGCTTGTCGGCGGGATGGCGATCTTGGCCAGTTGGGCCAGGGCAAAACCAGGGTTCCGCACGGTCGCGGCGACGCTCGGCCTGCTCACAGCCTCTGCGGTGCTCGTGCACCTCTCGGGCGGCTC
>JBKJSO010000347.1:0-15600 GCA_046595835.1 Acidimicrobiales bacterium
TCGACGAGATCGCCATCACGGTGGCGCCTCCGGGAGGCGGTGACCTCGCGGCGTGGTGCCTGCTGGCCGCGCTGACGGCCGATCAGCGCGCCCGCGGCCTCATGCAGGTCACCGATCTGCAGCGCTACGCCGGCATGGCCTTCGTCTACGACACCGACGTCACGAACGGGTTCTACATGCGCAACACCCCCACACCGCTGTCGATCGCCTGGATCGACGGCGCCGGTCACGTCGTGTCGACAGTGGACATGGCGCCCTGCGAGGACCGTGAGGGCTGCCCCACCTACCCGCCGGCCGGCCCCTACCGCACGGCCATCGAGGTGTTCCAGGGTGGTCTGGGCCCGCTCGGGATCGTCGACGGCGCCACCATCACGGTGGGCGGCGCCTGCGCCGCGCGGGCGTAGCCCAGGGGAGTGTCACACCCGGTCGGTAGGTTCGGATGTGTGCAGCAACCGCGCCCACCGCTACGATCCCCCGGCCAACTACAAGCCCCTTGCCCCCAGATCGGGGGCCCCGGCCTCGCCGGGTCCAGGAGGAGGATGATGCCCCATGCGGGCCTATGAGCTGATGGTCATCTTCGATTCGGGTCTCGACGACCTTGCGATCGATGAACAGGTCAAGTCGGTGGTGGGTCAGATCGCCACCCGTGGCGCGACCATGGTCTCCGCCGATCGGTGGGGCCGTCGCCGGTTCGCCTACGAGATCGACCACAAGACCGATGGGTACTACGTGGTCTGGGAGATCACCGCCGATGGCGCCGATCTCGAAGCCCTCGAGCGGTCGCTGCGTCTCGCGGACGAGGTCGTCCGCCACAAGCTCGTGCGCCTGCCCGATCACGAGGCCGCTCGCCGCGGCCTGATCGGCACCCAGGCCGAACCGGCCCCGACGGCCGGGTAGGAGACAGATCACCATGGCACGCAACACCAACACCATCACCGTCACCGGCAACGTCACGCGCGACCCAGAGCTGCGCTTCACGCCGTCGGGTCAGGCTGTCGCCTCCTTCGGGCTGGCGGTCAACCGCAGCTGGCAGAACCGCCAGACCCAGGAGTGGGAGGAGCAGGTCTCCTTCTTCGACGTCAAGTGCTGGGCCCAGCTCGGCCAGAACGTGAGCGACTCCCTCTCGAAGGGCAACCGCGTCGTCGTCACCGGCCGTCTCGACCAGCGCTCCTGGGAGACCGATCAGGGCGACAAGCGCTCCACGGTGGAGATCGTCGCCGAAGAGGTGGGCGCCAGCCTGCTCTTCGCCACCGCAGACATCACCCGCAACGAGCGCCGCGAAGGCGACGCCGCTCCGAACAACGCCGGAGGGGGCGCCACCCGCCCCGCCCAGAACCAGGCGCCCGCCGGCTACGACCCCGCTGAGGAGCCCTTCTGATGGCCGCCAAGCCCGTACGCACCAAGAACAAGGACAACGCCCGCCGGGCCAAGAAGAAGATCAGCCTGCTCATCACCGAGCGGGTCGAGTACGTCGACTGGAAGGACGTGAACCTGCTCCGTCGGTTCATGTCCGACCGCGCCAAGATCCGCGCCCGTCGCGTCACCGGCAACAACGTCCAGCAGCAGGCGGAGATCGCCCGGGCCATCAAGAACGCCCGCGAGATGGCGCTCCTGCCCTACGCCAGCCGTGTCACCCAGACCCGTGGCCCCAAGCGCGGCGAAGGCGAGCGCGGCGGCCGTCGTGAGCGCGATCGCGACCTCCCCGCCCCGGACACCACCCCGATCGACCGCACCGTCGAGGTCGAGGTCGAGGCTGACCTCGGAGACGCGGGCACCGACGAGCTCGTGGCGGTCGAGACCAGCGGCGCCGGCGAGGAGGACTGATGAAGATCGTTCTCCGCTCCGACGTCGCCCAGGTCGGCAAGAAGGGCGACATCATCGATGTCGCCGACGGGTACGCCCGCAACTACCTCGTACCCAAGGGCCTGGCCTTCCTGGCCACCCCTGGGGTCGAGGCGCAGGCCACGGCCATGCGCCGCGGCCGGGACCTCCAGGATGCCAGCGATCGCTCGGCCGCTGAAGCGGTGGCCAAGTCGCTCGTGCCCCGCACGGTCACGATCGCGGCACGGGCCGGTGCCGAGGGCAAGCTCTTCGGCTCCGTCACCACCTCCGAGATCGCCGACGCCGTCACTGCGCAGACCGGGATCGAGATCGATCGTCGCAAGCTCCACCTCGACGAGCCGATCAAGTCGCTCGGGACGCACCTCGTGCCGGCCAAGCTCCACGCCGATGTCGAGTTCCCCATCACGGTCGAGATCGTCGCCTCATAACCGGCTCTCCACAGCGGGCGCCCGCCATCCACAGGCTTGTCCACTGGTGGTCCACAGGGTTGTACCTCTAGCCCCCCACAGGCCTCCTGGCGCAAGGTGAAGCCCCCCATGGCCGCACGAGCTGACGACAACGAACCCCAGCGTCACGCCACGCGCGTGCCGCCCCACGACCTGCAGGCCGAGGAGTCGCTCCTCGGGGCGATGATGCTCTCGTCGGGGGCCATCGCCGACGCGGCCGGGGTGGTCACCGCCTCCGACTTCTACAAGCCGGCCCACGGCCACGTCTACGACGCGGTCCACACCCTCTACGCGTCGGGGCAACCGGTCGACTCGGTCACGGTGGCCGACGAGCTGCGGCGCGCCAACCTGCTCGAGGCCATCGGGGGGCCCGCGGTCCTGGCGCAGATCATGGCGTCCACCCCGGCCACCTCGAACGCCGGTCGCTACGCGCAGATCGTCGAGGAGTACGCGTTGCTCCGGCGGCTCATCAGCGTGGCCGGCGAGATCGCGGAGCTGGGCTACTCCGTGCCCGAGGACGTCACCAAGGCTCTCGATCGGGCCGAGTCGCTCGTCTACGAGGTGAACGAGCGGCGCGTCACCGACAGCACCAAGAAGCTCTCCGAGATGCTCTCGGAGAACCTCGACCGCCTCGAGGCGCTGGTGGAGAAGGGCGAGTCGATCACCGGCACCCCCACGGGCTACCTCGACCTCGACGATCTGCTCTCGGGCCTCCAGCCCAACGCGCTCATCGTGGTCGGTGCTCGGCCGGCCATGGGCAAGACGTCGTTCGCCCTCGGCATGGTGGCCCATGCGGCGCTCGTGGCCCGCAAGCCGGTGCTGTTCTTCTCGTTGGAGATGAGCAACCTCGAGCTCTCGCAGCGCCTGCTGTGTGCGGAGGCCAAGGTCGACTCCACCCGGATGCGCAACGGCCACCTCCAGCCCGACGACTGGAAGAAGATCTCCGGGGCGATGGGTCGCCTCGGCGAGGCACCGATCTGGATCGACGATAACCCGAACCTCACGATCATGGAGATCCGGGCCAAGGCCCGACGCCTGAAGAGCCAGGTGGGCGACCTCGGGATGATCGTGATCGACTACCTCCAGCTGATGACGGGCCGGTCGAGCGCCGAGAACCGCCAGGTCGAGGTGTCCGAGCTGAGTCGCGGCCTCAAGATCCTCGCACGCGAGCTCGAGACCCCGGTCGTGGCGCTGTCTCAGCTCTCCCGGGGCTTGGAGATGCGCTCCGACAAGCGTCCGATGCTCGCCGACCTGCGGGAGTCGGGCTCGATCGAGCAGGACTCCGACGTCGTGATGTTCATCTTCCGGGAGGAGATCTACGACCCGAAGCCGGAGAACGCGGGGCAGGCCGAGATCATCGTCTCGAAGCACCGGTCTGGGCCGACCGGCGTGGTGTCCCTGGCCTTCCTGCCTCAGTACACCCTGTTCGCAAACATGGCCCGTGGGTTCGACTGAGCCTGCCGCGCAGCGCTCCGGTGCGCTCGTTCAGGGCGCCACCGTGCGCGCCGTGTCGAGCGCGTGGAGCGGGTCGATCCCGGCCCGGCCCACCAGCCAGCACGCGATCGGGGCCGCGATCCGCTCCGAGGCATGGGCGGCCACGCCGGCCAGCTCGAGCAGCACCTCGATGGTGGCCGCGTCGGGTGCGTCGACGCCGAGCCGTTCCGAGAACGCGGCGATCCACTCGGTCCCTGTGGTGGTCATGGGGGCGAACCTACCGTGGGGCGATGGCCGATCGATCGGGGCTCCTGCGGGTGTCGAGCAGCTGCTCGATCCCGCTCGCCGAGCTCACCTGGCGCTTCAGTCGCTCCGGTGGCCCCGGCGGTCAGCACGCCAACACCTCCGACACGCGCGCCGAGGTCCGCTTCGACATCGTGGCGTCGGCGGCGCTCGGGCCGCGTCAGCGGGCCCGGTTGCTCGAACGCCTGGGCCCCGAGGTGTGGGTGGTGGCCTCCGACGAGCGCTCCCAGGCCCGCAACCGCGACCTCGCACTCCAACGGCTGGCGGCGCGGCTCGCCGAGGCGCTGCGGGTCCAGCCACCCCGCCGCCCGACCCGTCCGACCCGCGGGAGCGTCGAGCGCCGCCTCGAGGGCAAGCGTCGGACGTCCGATCGCAAGGCGTCCCGCCGCCGACCGGATCTCGGCCACTGATCGAGTCTCCACCCCGGCCCAGGCCAGCTCCTGGGCCGGTCACCGCGCGCGGCAGCGTCGGCACGCTGGGAGCCGAGTTGGGTGGGTTTTGTCCGATAGGTTCGCTTGATGCCAATCGATGTGCGGCGTTCGTCCTAAAGATCCCCTGCACGTCAGGGCCCAGATGGGCGACGATGGGTGTGGTGCGGGCGGGCGTGCGGACGCTTGCCGCGCGCCGGGGATGATGGGAGCCAGATCGGCAGTGGGTGGCGGAGCGATGAGGAGCACGATGGCTGCCCGTCGCCAGACCATCGCGGCCGTGCTCGTGCTCGGTGGGATCCCTGCCGGCGCCGCCGCCGGCCTCGCCTCGAGTCGGCCCCTGGGTTCGTGGATCCAGGCCGCCGCCGCGGTGCTGGCCAGTGTGCTCGTGCTCGGTGGCGCGCCGACCCGCAGCCGGTCCACTGCGCAGTGGCGGCTGCTGGGCCTCGGCATCGGGATCTGGGCGCTCGGGTGCATCTCCGGCGCGGGCTCGTTCGACGGCGAGGCGGGGCACCTCGGGAGCCCTCACCTGGCCGACGCACCCCGCATCGTGGGGCTCGTGGTCGTCGGGGCAGCGGTGCTGCTCGTCGCCCACGGTCGCAGCACCCGCCGAAGCTGGATCGCCCACATCGACGCGCTCGTGGCCGGTGTGGGGGTGGCCGTGGTGCTGCTCACCCTCCTGTGGAACCACCTCGATGCACCGGGGGTCTCCACGCAGCAACGATGGGTCAACGCCGGTTCGCTGGTGCTGCTGGGGGCGGTGGCCGCGGCAGGGGTGCGCCTGGCCATCACCCACGCGTCCGCGCTGCCATCGGGGCGGTTCCTCGTGGAGGGGGTGCTCCTGCTCGTGGCTGGGGAGGCATCCCATTGGGCTGCGGAGCTCGGATCCGCGGTGGGGTTCGACCGAATTGGTCTCGGCCTGCTCACCGCCGCCACCCTCCTTGTGGCCGGAGCAACCGTGCACCCGTCGGCTGCTCGGGTCACCGATCGCGAGCACCGCGCCGCCTACGAGCTGTCAGGGCCGCGCCTCGCGCTCCTCGTGGCGGCCTGCGCAGCCGGTCCGGCCGCCGCGCTGTCGCAGCACCTGCGCGGCCAGCCCGTCCATGCCCTCATCCTGGGACTGCCGCCAACGCTCCTGCTCCTCCTGCTCGTGGTCAGGCTGCAGCTCGTCGTGCGGAGCGGGCAGGTGCAAGCGGCACGCGAGGCGACGATCCGCGAGGCCGCAGTCGACCTCGGGGCAGCCCTGGATGCGCCCGGGGTGCGGGCCGTGACGTTGCGGGCGGCCGCCCAGCTGACGGGGAGCCCATTCCGCTACGTCGCGTGGCTCGTGATCAACGATCGGGGCGCCGCGACCCCGCTCGAGCTCCTCGGTCCGGCGGGCCCGATCGATCGAAGCTCAGCGGGCATCGATGAGGCGCTGCAGCACCTCGACCGGCTCGGGGAGGACCCGGTGCGGGTGCCGGACAGCAGCGGGGCCGAGGTGGTCGTCGCACCGATCCCGACGCGTCTCGGCGCGCGCTCCGCTGTGGTGGTGGCCATCGGGCGTCGTGTGCCCGACGAGGTCGACGAGAGCCTCGCCATCCTTGGCAACCAGTGCGCGCTGGCCCTCGACGCGCTCGTCCAGGCGAAGGCGGTAGGGGAGGAGCGCAGCGACGCCCGCTTCCAGCAGCTGGTGCGACACAGCAGCGATGCCGTGGTCATCGTTGGTCGCGACGGCCGCATCGTGTACCAGACGCCCTCGGTTGTGCGGGTGCTGGGGTACCTCACCGTCGACCTGGATGGCGCGGCCGTGGATCGCCTCGTGCACCCGGACGAGATCGGGCACGTGGCGAACTTCCTCGAACAGCTCGTCCACAGCCCGGCTGACTCGGTACGGACGATCGAGGCGCAGCTCCTGCGGGCGGACGACTCCCCCATCCACGCGGAGGTCGTCGGCCTCAACCTGCTCGACAACCCCGACGTCGGGGGCGTCGTGCTCACGATCCGCGACGTCTCGGGCCGCCGCACCTTAGAGGACCAGCTTCGGCATCAGGCCTTCCACGACCCGCTCACCGGGCTGTCGAACCGGGCGCTGTTCGCAGACCGCGTCGAGCACGCCCTCGATCGAGTGCGACGAGACGATTCGCCCACCCCTGCCGTGGCCTTCATCGACCTCGATGACTTCAAGCTCGTGAACGACAGCCTCGGCCATGCAGCGGGGGACCAGCTGTTGCGCGTCGTGGCCGACCGGTTGCGCAGCTGTCTCCGCTCCGGAGACACCCCGGCCCGCCTGGGAGGCGACGAGTTCGCGATCCTGCTCGAGGATGCCCCTGACGTGGCCGCCATCGTCGAGGTGGCCGAGCGGGTGCTCGACGCGCTCGACCAGCCCGTCACCATCGAAGGGCGTGAGGTCTTCGCCCGCGCCAGCATCGGGATTGCGATGCGCCGCGACGCCGAAACCAGCTTCGACGAGCTGCTCCGAAGCGCCGACCTAGCGATGTACTCGGCCAAGGCGAAAGGCAAGGGGTGCATCGAGCTGTTCGAGCCGGGGATGAGCAACACGGCGGTCGATCGGCTCGCACTGCGCGGTGATCTCGAGCGGGCCATCGCCGACGCCGACATCAAGGTGGTGTACCAGCCCATCGTGCGCCTCATCGGTGGCGAGGTGGTGGGCTTCGAGGCGCTCGCCCGCTGGACCCATCCCGAGCGGGGCCCGATCTCGCCCGTCGAGTTCGTGGGCATCGCTGAGGACACCGGCATGATCCTTCCCCTCGGCAAGCTGGTGCTGCGCACCGCGTGCGAGCAGCTCGGACGCTGGCGTCGGGCCAACCCGGGTGCGGATTGGCAGATCAGCGTGAACCTGTCCGCGCGACAGGTGCTGGCGCCCGACCTCGTCGAGGTGGTCCGTGAGACGCTCGCCTCGGCGTTGCTCGATCCCGCGTCACTCGTGCTCGAGCTCACGGAGTCGGTGCTCCTGGTCGACAGCGAGCTCGTGCTGCGCCGCCTGCAGCAGCTCAAGGACCTCGGTGTCCGCATCGCCATCGACGACTTCGGCACGGGCTACTCGTCGCTCAGCTACCTCCAGCGCGTGCCATTCGACATCCTCAAGATCGATCGGGCCTTCGTGTCCGCCCTGCGCTACGAAGTGCCCTCGACCACGCTCGTCCGCACGATCATGGACCTCGGCCGCACGCTGGGTCGCACGGTCGTGGCCGAGGGGATCGAGGACCAGATAGAGCTCGACGGGCTGCTCGAGCTGGGCTGCGAGCTTGGTCAGGGCTACCACTTCGGCCGACCAGTCGCCGCCGTGGACATCGAGCACGAGCTCGAGCTCCACCCCGCCTCGGCCTAGCGCTCGGCCTTGGCGAGCACCGCGCTGAACGCGGCGGCCGCGATGGTGTCGAGCTCGGCGCGGGGCTGGTCAAGACCGAGCACGGCCACGAGCTGACCAACATCGCCGTGCTGCAGGACGGCGATGTTGATGCTGAGCGTTCCCGACCCGACGTTGACGCCGTGGCGACCCACGACGGGCTCCGGTGACGCATCGATCATCGTCTGGAGGTCGGGACTCAGTGCGTCGTAGTCGAAGGCCAGGCCCTTGATGTCCGGGACGCCGCTGCAGCGTCCGAGGACCTCGGCCGCCTGGCTCACGAAGCGGGCCGCACCGTCATCGCTGAACCGAAACGTCAGCTGGAGCACCGAGGCCCCGCCGCCGCGGAGCGTGAAGCCGCGCACGGCCCGGGCCGTGGCACGGAGGCCACCGGCCGCGTCCTCAGACGCGCAGAACGCCGTGATGGTGTCGTCCACGTTGTCGGATGGACCGAACCCGGCGGGGAGGTCCTCCTCCCGCAGGAGCAACGGAGCCAGTGCACGGTCGATGGTGGTGGTGGTGGGGGCGGACGTCGTGGTGGCGGTGCTCGCGGTGGCGGGTCCGTTGCGGCAGGCACCGGCACCTACGACGAGCGCGACCAGCAGCAGCAGCGCTCGTGCGGAGGTGGGGGGCGGGCGGCGCATCAGCCCGAGGAGCATCGCGTACCGTCGACGGGCATGCGAGCTCGTCGGGGCGTGGTCATCGGGTGGTCGGTGGTCGCCCTCTACGCCGGCCTGCTCGCCTGGACGTCGCTACGTGCGCTCGAGCGACCCCACACGTCTCGCCAGGTCACGTCCGACGCTGCGGCACCGGAGCGCTTCAGCACGGCGTGGGAGCGCAGTCGCCGATCCACGTTCGTTGCCATCGGCACCTACGAGCGCCGCAGCGGTGTCACGGGCGCGGTGCTGAGCTCTGAGGATGTCGTGGTCCAGCGTCCGCCGCAGCGACTGCACCGGCAGATGGGCGGCGTGGAGGGTCGCGTCGACGATCGCTTGATCGTGTGTCCGGCGCCGCCGACTGGTCACGAGGACCAGGCCCAGCCGTGCCGCCTCGGACCGCCGAGCGGGCCCAGCTACGCAGCGTCGGTGGCGCGCGAGGTGGCGGGGGTGCGATCGCTCACGGGCGGGCCCCGACCGCTCTACCGCGTGAGCGAGCGGCGGCCGGGCTGCTTTGATCTGGTGCTGCTGCGGATCGAGCCGCGGGCTCCCTTCGGGGTCCGCGCGTCGTTCTGCTTCGACGCGACCACCGGGGCCGTGTCGAGCTCCACGGTGCGCCACGAAGGCGGCATCACCGAGGCGGTCGTGGTGTCGTCGATCCGCACCGCGGTGACGGCGGCCGATCTGCAGCCGTGAGGCCGCCGGCCAGCCGACCAGCTGACCTGGGGGAGGGACGGAGGCCACGGCATGTTCGCCGGCTCCTTGCGGAGCTGGTTGCGATGCAGTTGGAGGGAGTCGCAACCCCCGTCCCGGTTCCCCTTGCTGACCGGTGGGGGCGATGACCACCGGGCATCAAAGGCATCGTCACGGCAGGCGACCACCTTGAGTGGTATTTCCGGTCACGCCGCGTGACGATAGGCGGGTTCGGTAACCTGCGAGGATGCTCCTGGGAGAGGACCTCATGGCCTACCTGGTGCTCGCCATCGGTGGCGCCATGGCGGTCGGCAGCGTGCTCGCCCTCGTGCGCCCGCCCGAGGTGCGAGGCGAGGGCGACCTCGATCGGGCGCCCCTCGGCCGCAGCCTCGTCTTCGCGGCGATCGGCTTGGTGGGAGCCCTGTGGGCCCTCGCCAGCCTCCTGCGCGGCTAGATGTACCCGGCTAGACCCGGGTGAGGCGCAGGCCGAGCGAGATGAGCGTCTCGAACGGAGCGTTGTAGCCGCGCTCGAGGTGGTGGATGCCGCGGAGGGTGGAGGCGCCTTCGGCGGCCGCGGCGGCGATGACCGAGGAGAAGCCCGCCCGCACGTCGGGGATGGTGACGTCGGCGCCTTGGAGCTTGGACACGCCCCGCACCACGGCAGAGTGCTTGGCGGAGGAGTCGTGGAACCGACAGGCAGGCCCGCCGAGGCAGGTGTCGAACAGCTCGATCTCCCCGCCCATCGCCTTCACGGCGTCGAGGTAGCCGAGGCGGTCCTCGTACACCGTCTCGTGCAGCACGGACATGCCGTCGGCCTGCGTCATCAGCACGATGAGCGGTGGCTGCCAGTCGGTCATGAACCCGGGGTGGGTGTCGGTCTGCACGGCGGCTGGCCGTAGCTGGGTGGCGCTGGCGCTGATCCACGTGTCGTTGATCTCGACGTGGGCTCCCATGCGGTGCAGCGTGTTGATGGCGGTGACGAGGCGGTCCTGGTTGCAGCCGCCGACCCGCACCTGGCCGCCCGTCATGAGCCCTGCCGCGAGATAGCTGAAGGCCTCCAGCCGGTCGCCCTGGAGGCGGGCCTCCGCGCCGTTGAGCGACTCGACGCCCTCGATCACGAAGCGACGGTCGGGACGCAGCGCGATGTGCGCGCCCATGCGCTGCAAGAACAGCGCCAGCTCCACCACCTCGGGTTCGGTGGCGGCGTTGTGGATCACGGTGCGGCCCTCCGCGAGGACGGCGGAGAGCATCACCGTCTCGGTGGCGCCCACCGAGGGATAGGGCAGCGTGATCCGCGTGCCCCGCAGGCGACCCTTCATGCGGGCGGTGATCCCGTGCGGCTGGACCTCGACCTCGGCGCCCATCTGCTGCAAGGCCGACACGTGGAAGTCGACCGGGCGCCGCCCGATGCGGTCGCCGCCCACGAGGGGCACGAAGGCTTCGTGAGCGCGATGGAGGAGGGGGCCGAGGAGCAGGATCGGGATGCGGTTGAGCCCGGAGAACTCCAGCGGGACGCGTGGGTTGGGCTCCGGCACGGGTGACACCGTGATCGTGTCGCCCTCGATCTCCACCCCAAGGCCGATCGAGCGCAAGATGTCAGCGGTGATGCCGACATCGCCGACGGCGGGGGCGTTCGTGATCGTGGATGGGCTGTCGGCCAGCAGCGCGGCCACCATGTGCTTGGTGACGGCGTTCTTCGAGCCGGCCACCATGACGTCGCCCCGCAGCGGACCGCTGGGCTCGATGTGCCACGCCGGCCCGTCAGGATCGACGGTGGGGGCGGTGGCGGCGGGGTCCATGGCCATCGAGGCTACCCCTCGGCAGCCGCCGGGCCTCCGCCCGTCGTCACGGCTCCTGGTACCCCGCGGGCCCTGGAAGCGGCCTAGATGGCGTCGGCGTCGCGCTCGCCGGTACGGATCCGGTGCACCGACGAGACGTCGGTGATCCAGATCTTGCCGTCGCCGATCTTCTCGGTGCGGGCGGCCGCCGCCAGGGCGTCCGCGATCCCCTCCGCCGAGCGCTCGTCGGCGAGGATCTCGACTTTGATCTTGGGTACGAAGTCCACCGTGTACTCGGCGCCGCGGTACACCTCGGTGTGTCCGGACTGGCGACCGAACCCCTGCACCTCGGTCACGGTCATGCCGTTCACGCCGGCCGCCTTGAGGGCTTCCTTCACCTCATCGAGCTTGAACGGCTTGATGACTGCTGTGATGAGCTTCACGTCGTTCCTTCCAGTCAGTTCGAGTATGCCGTCTCGGCATGGAGGCTCAGGTCGAGGCCCACATCTTGCTGGTCGTCGCTGGCGCGCAGGCCGATGGTCGCTTCGATGACCTTGGCGAGGATGAAGCTGACGACGAACGAGTAGGCGAGGGTGGCCGCTGAGGCGACGATCTGGTCGACGAGCAGGTCGGTGCCGCCGCCGGTGATGAGCAGGCCCGGATGGGTGACGATGCCGTTGATGGCAGGGTCGGCGAAGAGGCCGAGGACCATGGAGCCGAAGAGGCCGCCGACGAGGTGCACGGCGATCACGTCGAGGCTGTCGTCGAACCCGAAGCGCTGCTTCAGCCCGAGAGCGAGGTAGCAGAGGATGCCCGTCGCGAAGCCGATGTAGATCGGAGCCATGCCGCCCACGAACCCGGCGCAGGGCGTGATCGCCACCATGCCGGCGACGGCTCCGGAAGCTGCGCCGAGGGTGGTCGCGTGTCCGCCCTTGACCCGCTCGATGAGCAGCCAGCCGAGCATGGCGGCCGCGGGCGCGAGGATCGTGTTGATCAGCGCCTGGGCGGCGATGCCGTCGGCGGCCAGCGCTGACCCGGCATTGAACCCGGCCCAGCCGAACCACAAGATGCCGGTGCCGAGCACCGTGAACGGCAGGTTGTGGGGCGGCATCGGTTCGTGGGGGTAGCCCCGGCGCTTGCCGATCACGAGGATCACGGCGAGAGCTGCCGCGCCCGCGTTGATGTGCACGACAGCCCCCCCGGCGAAGTCGAGGGCGCCCATGTCAGCCAGCCAGCCGCCGGCGAACACCCAGTGGGCCACCGGCGCGTACACGAGCACCAGCCACACGCTGATGAAGGTGGCGTACCCGGCGAACTTCAGCCGGTCGGCGGTGGCGCCGGTGATGAGTGCGGGTGTGATGATCGCAAAGGTCATCTGGAAGGCGCAGAAGAGCACGAAGGGGATGCTGAGCCCAAGGCCGGCTGCTGGCCCGACGTGTCGCATGAAGCTGTAGTCGAGGTTGCCGAGCCAGCCGCCGTCACCGAAGCGGCCGAACGCGAGGCTGAAGACCACGACCGCCCAGAGCACGGCCAGGATGCCCATGGCGAACAGGTTCTGCATGAGCATGGCCAGGATGTTCTTGCTGCGGACCATGCCGCCGTAGAAGAACGCCAGGCCCGGTGTCATGAAGAGCACGAGTGCAGTCGAGATGAGCACCCAGGCGGTGTTGCCCGAGTCCAGCGCGAGGATCACAGCGGCTCCTTGGTCTGTGGGGTGAGACAGCGGACAGGATCGTGGGGCTGTGTTTCAGGGGTGTTTCGTTTCCTCATCACCTTTGTGAACAGCGGCGCGGGGATCGCTACGGGCGCGACGGGCGCTGGGGGCCGCGGACCAGCCCGCCGGGGAGCCGGCCGGTGAACTCGTCGGCATCGACGGTCCGCATGCCGGCCACGAAGGTGGCGTCGTAGCCCTTGGCCCGTTGGACGAGTCGTCGGCCCCCGGCGGGCAGATCGAAGGCCATTCGAGGGAGACCGAAGGAGAGGGCATCGAAGTCGATCACGTTCAGGTCGGCTCGCATCCCTGGCGCAACGAGCCCGCGGTCGAACAGGCCGTAGAGCTCGGCGGTCTGACGAGTCTGGCGGTGCACCACGTGCTCGAGCGGGAGCCGGGGTCCGCGGAGACGATCGCGCGCCCAGTGAGTGAGCATGAACGTCGGCGTGCCGCCGTCGCAGATCGCGCCGCAGTGCGCACCGGCGTCGGACAGGCCGTTGCGCGTACCGGGGTGCTGCACCGCCTCGTAGGTCATCGACAGGTCGCCGTAGCTGTAGTTGAAGAACGGCGCGTAGAGCATCCCGTTGCCGTCGTCGCTCGTGAGCTGGTCGAGCACGAGCTGCATCGGAGGCAGCCCGCGTCGAGCGGCCGCCGCCGCCACCGATGTGTCGGCGCTGGGCTCGTAGTCGATGTCCGCACCGTCGACCATCCACATGCGGTCGAGCTTGCCGAGGACCACCCGGGCGAAGAAGCCGCCGTCGTCGGGCTCGTCCTCGATGATCCGCCGTCGACGCTCTGGCTCCGCGAGCGCGATGAGGCGCTCGGCCATCGTGAGGTCGGCGACCTCGGCGTAGGAGGGGTGGAACAGAAGCGGGTGCACGCTGCCATGCAGGCAGTAGAGGATGCCGATCGACCGTCCGGCGACCTGTGCGTACAGCGGCAGGCCCTCATCAGCGGCCTCATCGAGGAGGCGCAGCACGTCGCGCCACACCTCCGGGTCCTGATCGGGCTGGTTCAGGTTCACGCTGACTGTGCGTCCGGTCCGACGAGCGAGCTCCTGCATCCAGGGCCACTCCTCGAGCGGCACCCGAACGTGCTCCGGAGCGAACTGGAAGACGCCGTGGCCGGCCCGTGCCATGGCGTCGCCGATGGCGAGCAGCTCGTCGGCGGCCGCGTTGGTTCCGGGCACCAGCTCGCCGGCCTTCGAGCGGTGCAGTGAGGTTCGGCTGGTGGAGAAGCCGAGCGCTCCAGCGCGGAGCGCCTCGGCGACGAGGTCGCCCATCGCCGCGCTGTCCTGCGCGGTGGCGGGCTCGTTGTCGGCGCCACGGTCGCCCATGACGAACGCCCGCAACGGTCCGTGGGCGATCTGGGCGCCAACATCGAGCACCCGGGGCATGCGCTCCACGGCGTCGAGGTACTCCGGGAAGCTGGTCCACTCCCAGGTGATGCCCTCGGTCATCGCCGAGCCCGGGATGTCCTCGACGCCCTCCATCAGATCGATGAGCCACGCGTGGCGGTCGGGCGCGGCCGGCGCGAAGCCGACCCCGCAGTTGCCCATCACCACGGTGGTCACCCCGTGCCACGAGCTCGGGGTCATGAACGGGTCCCAGGTGACCTGCGCGTCGTAGTGGGTGTGCACGTCGACCCACCCGGGGGTGACGAGTCGCCCATCAGCGTCGAACACCTCGGTCGCGCCGCTCGTCGATGCCGTGCCGGAGGCCACGACCTGGGTGATGCGTCCGCCATCGACCACCACGTCGGCCGGGCGCGCCGGCCCGCCGGAGCCATCCACGAGGTTGGCGTTCCTGATGACGAGATCAGCCATCAGCCCTGCCTCGGGTCGGCTTGGGCGCCGCGCACGAGGCGGCCGGGGAGGGCGCCCGTGGACGTGCCGTGCCGGTAGGTGACCTCGCCGTTGACGATCGTGGCGAGGTACCCGTCGGCCCGTTGGAGCAGCCGCTTCCCGCCGGCGGGGAGGTCGAAGTGCATCTCCGGCGGGTGCAGGCGCAGAGCATCGAGGTCGATGAGGTTGAGGTCGGCCTTGTAGCCGGGGGCCACGATCCCTCGATCGAGCATCCCGATGGCCTCTGCGTTGCGGCGGGTGAGGGCGTGCACGGCCCACGGGAGCCCGAGGCGCGGGCCGCGGGTGCGGTCGCGCACCCAGTGGGTGAGCATCGTCGTGACGTTGGTGCCGTCGCAGATCGTGCCGACGTGGGCGCCACCGTCGCCCAACCCGACGAGGGTCTGGGGGTGCTGGAGCATCTCGTGGATGGCGGCGAAGTCGTTGTCGACGTAGTTGGCGAACGGGAAGTAGAGGAAGCCAGTGCCCTGGTCGGCCACCATGGCGTCGTAGGCGAGCTCGGCCGGCGCCTGTCCCGCCGCCCGGGCCCGGGCACCGATGGTGCGCTCCGCGGATTGCTCGTAGTCGGGCGGGTCCCCGAGCTCGAACAGGGCGTCGAAGCGATCCACATCCTGGGGTCGCTCCGCCTCGAGCACCCGCTGGCGCATCGCGGGATCGAGCAGGAGGGTGAGGCGCTCTTCGAGCGGCAGGTCGGCCACGCGCTGGTACTCGGGGTTCGAGGCGAAGGGGCTGAACGTCGCTTGCAGACCGAACAGCGCGCCGATGGGCCGAGCGGCAACCTGGGCCTTCATGGGCAGGCCGTCGGCGGCTGCCTGCTCGAGCAGGGCGAGCAGGCCCTTGTACCCGTCGCTGGAGCCTTGCTGCGCGAGCGACACGGTGAGCGGCCGGCCGGAGCGCTCCACCATGTGGCGCAGGCGGAGGAACTCCTCGTAGCCGTCGGGGAAGTCGGAGATCAGCTCGATCACCCCCGCATCGGTCTCTCCCATGGCCGCCGCGATCCCGACCAGCTCTGCCTCGGCGGCAGTGAGGGTGGGCGTGAGGTCGCCGGTGCTGGTGCGGTGGTTCAGGGTCCGTGACGTCGTGAAGCCGAGGGCGCCGG